>JAYKIP010000400.1:0-3629 GCA_035286205.1 Merismopediaceae cyanobacterium | reverse complement strand
AATATGATTTAGTCCTATTTTTGATTGACACTGATAGCATACAATCTCAGCATCAAAGACTGAATCAACAAAATTCCTATATTAACCAGATTCGTCGTGTGGTAAATAACAAAACTGTTTTTTTGGTTGAAATTAAACAGGAGCTAGAAGCCTGGCTTTTGGTAGATTGCTTAGGGATTTGCTGTTATTATACTAAACAAGCAACAACAAGAAATAATGCTGAGTGGCAAAAATTTTCTCAAAAATATCAAAAAGGTGATACTCAGTTCATTATAGAAGCTGAATTAGGGGGTAAAGGAGCCAAGGAATATTTAGAAGATTTTTCTGATGCGATCAACCTTAAGATTAATCCCAACTTATCCCAGAAACTTAAAAACTTAAAAGACAAGCGTTATCAAGAGAAAGATTCTCCAAACGTGGCGAATCATCTGTTAATAAAGAACCAAACTCTTTCTCGAAATCTCTCCTTACGTCAGTTTGCTCAATTTTTTACTTCTCCCGAAGAAAACTAAGCAGTCAAACTTGAGAATAAATATAGATTTAGACATCGTGACTACCATCTCGTACAACAAAATAACGGGTTCCCGATGTGCAAGTTTCTCGAATTTCCACCGAATGTAACTCCTTTAATCCCCTAGCTAATAATTGTTGGGCAATCCACTCGGCGATCGCCTCACTGGTGGGACTTTCCATCCCCAGGGTTTCGTTTAAATAATAATGATCTAAATAATCTTCCAATAAAGGGGTGAGATAATCCTGCAAGCGGCCAAAATCCATGACCATGCCCTGCTCCTCTCCGGCTGGGATTAGGCGATCGCTGTGGAGATAGACCCGTCCTAACCAACTATGACCGTGCAGACGCTGGCATTTACCCGGATGGTGAGGTAAACGATGAGCCGCCTCAAAGCGAAATTCTTTATAAATTAGCCACATGATCGTTAATCCCAAAGACACAATTACCCCCCCCAGGACAGCTACTGTGTACACACAAGTCAGGAATCCCCCTAGCCCCCTTAAAAAAGGGGGAAAACGGACAAATTAACGGTGGTCAGTCCCCCTTACCAAGCCCCCTTACCAAGGAAGATTTAGGGGGGATAAAAACTAATGTGTGTACGCGGTAGCTCAGAGCGGCGAGCTTCCATTGTCGGAGAAAAAGGCTACTAGGCCGGTTCCACTGTGGGAATATCTTTCAAGCCCCGATGATCCAGTACCGCTTGTAGTTGAGTTTCTTCATCTTTGGAAAGGGAAGTCCGCAACACTTTGCCACCAAAGGGAGCTACGGCTTCTAACACTTTATCGGGAGTGACCTTACGCACTAAGACAAAGATGGCAGAAGTCTCAGGTTTCAGAGTGTCCCCCAATTCCCGCATGAAATTGTCATCTACGCCCACATCACTTAAAGCTCCGGCTAATGCGCCACTGGCTGCACCGACCGCCGCCCCTAATAACGGAGAGAAGAATAAAATCCCGATCAACAGACCCCAGAAGCCACCACTGGCCGCCCCGGCTCCGGCTAAATTGACCGCTTGTTTCAGTTTGACTTTGCCGTTGGCATCCTTAACCACGACAGCCGCATCTTCCATTTCAATTAAATGCTCGACTTGTAAACCGATCAGGGTGTTACGCACCTCTTCAGCCTTCATTTCGTCGTCGTAGGCAATGACAATTAGATCACTCATGGTTTAAATTTGACCATAGCATTACGGCATTTTATTTTAGCAGTTCTCTGAAACCTGACTTCCTATGGATTTTTCTACCTATACCCTCTGGTCTGCCTATGCGGCGATCGCGGTTTTATTGATCACGATTCTTGCCTTTATTTTCCAGTGGGGAGTGCGGTTTCGCTTTGTGGGGATTACCGGCTTTTTGGGGGTATTAACCATTGGTTTATGGGGATTAAGTCTCGGACTCTTTGACCGTCCCCAGGTGGAAGGCTCCGTTGCGTTTAACCGAGTTTATGACAATGGTGCAAATCAGGTGGTGATTACAGTCCCGCTCACGGTGACACCAACGGAATTAGAGGCAACCCTACGTCAAGCGGCCAATACCTATCGTTCCTATGGCCGGGGGGCAAGGGAAGGCGACAATAAAATGACGATTCGGGCCAGGGTTTTAATCCATCCCCAACCCATGCTGACGCAACCCCTTTATTTGGGCCAGATTCGCCGGTCGTTAGGGGTACAGGCAGATCAAGCGATGGAAGTCAAGATCAATAAAAAAGCCTTTGCCCTATTAGCAAAAGCCCAAGCCAAAGGGTAAGACGTTAGAGGTCTCACATGAAATCCTATTTCGATTACCTTTTTAGGCGTTGTCAGACGAAGAGATGAGGCATGGATGCAACACAACAAAAGCCTCGCTATCAAAGCATTTTGAAGCCTGTGCTAATTAAAATCATCTTTAGTTTTGACAACGCTCCTTTTTAAGCTGTTGCGAATTTAAATTGCATAGTGATTTTTTTTAAAAGCTTTGTAAAAAGGGGCTTAAGCCCCTTACCTGTATGCAGTTTAGATAATGAACAGCTTACGCCTTATGTGAGTTAAAATAACTTGGCTGACAGCAATGGTTTCAGCCCACTGCTCTCATTAGCGGTATAATCAATTGAAAGAGTTTACGGCATTCCAGCCATCAACTCACATCAGACGTACAATTTGTATAGAATTACGTCAAAACATATCTTATTAACTAATAAATTGGTGAAAAAGATGAAAAAATTTATTAAGATTTTTTCAATAACCGTTGTTCTTGTATTGATCACAACGCTTAACGTTTTTGCTCAAAGATCTTCTTGGGATTTTGGAAGACACCGCATGGAGATCGACAAATCAACTGGATTCTTAACCGAGACATTAAGGCTAGGTTCAGGTTCTTATGATTTTGTCACGCGAGTGGGGGGAATTGCCTTTGGAGCAGTTGCTAATCCCGAAGAAAGCTTAAAAGATCAAAAGATCGCCCTATCCTATGATAAATCGCAATCTGATGGACACAGACTTACGGTGTCTATTTTGGGTCAAGTCTATCGTCCCTTTTTACCGGATTGGGAATTGATTCCTATCGCCAAATATGCAGATGACAGTAAAAATAATGCGCTTGTCTCATTGTTTGGACCTGGTTCTGACCCCAAAAAGCATAAGTACAACATCCAGTACCACAAGGCTTTGCATAATACTCTCCTTGGAATGCGCTTACTTCAAGCGGATATAGCTTTTATGGATTTAGGTGAGTTCTGGCAACTTCCCAAGTTGAATCAAGAAACTATTCTAGGATACGGAGAAAATCAAAATTTAGTCTCACCGGAAGAGTCACTTGTGGCCGCTCAAGAAATTCAAACAATTTTAAATAGTGAAAAATTCGATTCTTGGGTTTATACTGATAATGGCTTGAATGTTAAATTTAGTGTCAAGGATAATGATTTACAACTAAATAACACGCCATATTATTATTTTTGGAAAACTGATAAGCAGGCTATCGAAAGACAAAAATCTGAATACAAAAAACAAATAGGTGAGTATAAAAAACAAATGGGTGAGTATAAAAGGCAAGTCAATGAATATGAAAGGCAGATGGCTCAATATAAAAAACAAGCTGAATCTTTGCGAAAACAGGGATTAGTCAGAGAACAGAATGAAATT
>JAYKIP010000399.1:0-3286 GCA_035286205.1 Merismopediaceae cyanobacterium | reverse complement strand
GAAAAAGATACCGAATTAATTGATCTGCTGGAAACGGAAGAGACTTCCCCGGAAGAGATGTTAATTCACGAATCCCTCCGCAAGGATATTCAGCAAATCCTAGGGGAACTGACCGCCAGGGAGCAGGAAGTCATTGCCCTACGCTACGGTTTTCAGGATGGCACGGCCTATTCCCTGTCCGATATTGGGCGTTTATTAAAGTTATCTAGGGAGCGAGTTCGGCAAATTGAGGCCAAAGCCCTGCAAAAATTGCGTCATCCCCGTCGCCGCGATCGCATTCGTGACTATTTTGAATCCCTAAGCTAAGGAGTCTCCTTCAATCCCTCAGACCCAGGGGTTAAGCCTAAGGGTTTAATACAAGGGGCGAAAAATGGCAAAAGCGGAAGTATAGCCATGGAGAAAGGTGCTATGGCCCACCGGGCCGATTTCCCCATTACAGAAAAAGCCCCCTAGGGGAATTTGGGGTAAATAGTGACTAAAGAGTTCCGCATCAAAGTTGGGTTTGCCATAGAGGGATTCCCCCCGTCCTAAGCAGGAAAACATTAAGGCTCCCTTGGGCAATAAATGACCCATTTGATGTAGCCGGTAGTTATCGAGCAATAGGGTTAAATCTTCAGCCGAAGTCCGACCATCCCGCAGGTGAAATTGTAAGCGTTGACCTGGCCGCACGCGATCGCCAATGGCAATGGCCCCATAACGAGGATCAACCCCCAACAAATTGCGAATCAGAAAATCGCCCGCCTGTAACGCCATCTTAAACTCATCCATGGCTAAACCCACAAAGAGGGACTCCTGAGCTAATTTTTGATCCGCTTCACTGAGGGTTTGGACAAGTTCCCGTAAGACTTCTAGGGGGGGCCGGGCCACGAGACTTTCCCGATTTCCCTGGGGGACTAACACTTCCGTAATAATATTGCGTTCTCCTTGATGGACTTGGATCGGTTCCCCAATGGGACGACAGCCCTGGGCCACCACCGTATCAATCTGGAGATTCCCCCAGAGCGCGACCCCGATAATGCCCTGGGGATAAAGGGTCGCCGAAGATCGCCGTTGATCAAAAAAGAAAAGATTGCCCGAAGATGGGTTAACATTGCCACTGGCCAAACCGCCAATTTTCACCGCCTGGGGATAGGCAAAATCCAAACCGGCCAAGAGATCCGTCAATCCCGAAGTCATGGGATCGCACAACAGCAGAAAATGGGGATGATGCTCCGGCGCGACCTCCAGTAATTCCCACCAGTGTTGAGGAGGACTATCCAAATCGGGTAATTGATCGGGATTAATCTGGAAGGGTTGTACCGTCACCTCCGGTAAACTGGCCACCATTAAACTCAAGGCCGGGGTCTGTTCAATTTCCAGGGGGAGTGTCCCCTTCATGCCAATAATCCCTGCTCCCCCACAGCCTAACAACACCGGCAAAGGCAGTTTTTCTAATAACAACGGGACTAAACGGGGATAGTCACTGGCAAAGGTCGAAGACAGAAAAACAATCCCCAATTGGGGCGGCGCAGATAACTGGGCTTGGATGGCTCCGACAACCTCATTCACCGCAGCTTCCAGGGAAGGACGGGTGGACAAGGCATTGACCCATTGCATCACCATCCTAGAGCGTTCCCCCTAAAAATTCCTCAATTTCGCGATCGCCGAGGCGACAGGTTTTACCCGTATTGGTTAATAAACTTTCCGAACAGGACTGATAAAAAGCGGAAGAAAAGGTTTCTAACTCCTGACGCTTCGCACTCTGCAACTCTTCCACTTGTTTTTCGAGGGATTCAATGCGGTCTAACAACAAACGAATCACCGTCGCTTCTGAATCAGGCAAATTCCCATGCTCTAAGGGATTAACTTTTACCCCTGACCGATGGACAACCCGACCGGGAACCCCCACCACCGTACAATCCGAGGGCACATCCCGTAACACCACCGACCCGGCCCCAATCCGTACATTATCCCCAATGCAAATATTTCCTAGCACCTTGGCTCCGGCCCCCACCACCACATTTTCGCCCAGGGTAGGATGACGTTTACCGCTCTCTTTACCCGTGCCACCAAGGGTCACGCCTTGGTAGATCAGGGCATAATCCCCAATCACTGCCGTCTCGCCGATTACGACTCCCATGCCATGGTCAATAAAAACGCTTTGGCCAATCTGTGCCCCTGGATGAATCTCAATCCCCGTTAAAAACCGCGCCAGGTGGGACAGTAAACGGGGAATTAGCGGAATCTTCCAACGGTAAAGTTGATGGGAAAAGCGATGAATGCTAATTGCTTGGAGTCCAGGATAGCAAAAGAGTACCTCTAACCCATTACGGGCGGCAGGGTCACGCTCAAAAATGATGCGGTAGTCAGCAATGAGAGAGGATAGCACCCAATCAAATCCTTTTGGTTTTCAGATAACGCCTTTATTTTATCCTTTCCCGCTTCATTGTGAACGATTTTCCCGGCGGTACTTCCATCCCGACGAAAACCAGACCCAATCCCTGGGAAACCCTTACAGAATTGAGAACAAAGACCCATTAGCCGCTAACGTTGCCGGGTCAAGGCGATTACCTCATCAACGGTTAGGGTTAAGAGATTATCTAAAGTGGGTGGATTGTCTGACCCCTGATAAATTAAAGGTAAGGATTCCCGGTTCCAAACCCAGATTTGTTGACGGTAAATATCAATCAGCCAAGCGAGTTTCGTTTCCTGGGTTAAGCAATGCAGAATTTTAGTTTGCAAACTGAGAATATTTTGGTCGGGGGACAGGATTTCAATTAACCAGTCCGGTGCTCCAACCAATGGCCCATCTTCCCCTAGGCGATCGCCCTTAACCACAGCAATATCAGGAACGGGGGAAAAGGGCGGTACAATACATCGCAATTCCTGGATGGCTTCATAATCCTTAGTGTGCCCATTAATGGCATTGACCAAATTGCGTTGCAGGCGAGAATGAAACAACGTTGGCATCGGTTTTTGCTGGGCTTCCCCCCGGATAAATTCCCAAGCCGGAGAAGCCTCAATCTCTGAGCGTTGCAGAAATCGATCTAGACCATCAGTGAGCAGAGGTGACTGCATTTGCACTAGCCAAGGGGATACCGACTCTTTCTGAGTTTAAGATAACTGGCTACGGGAGGAATGCCTAGGCCGATTTTGCTGGTTCGGTGTTTGAAAAGTCTTGATGAGTCTTGGTTTGAGTGCGTTGGCGTTTCCATCCGATTCCAATCCCAGAGTCCCTTGCTAAAATTGATGTTAAACCTCGTCTAACTTGAAACACATAGTTTTTATTTCTTCCAAGGCGATCCCC
>JAYKIP010000398.1:0-3635 GCA_035286205.1 Merismopediaceae cyanobacterium | reverse complement strand
AATTCCCCGCCCCTTGGGGCGACCAAACTGGAGGGCGGTAGTGCGATCCGTAGGAAAAATTCCGTAATGCCCCGTTGCTTGCAGCGGGGATAGGAATTTTAGCGCTCCGCCCGTCGTCTTTTTTACTATGCCTTGGTTCCGAGTTTTTGGAGATGTCTAATGATTGTGGGCGATCGCCCACGATCTCCACTGCACACCTGGAACACTTCCCCTATAATAGCCCTTAACCCAAATTAATCCCTAAGCCGACCCATGAAAAGCGCGTTTTTCGATCGCCTCCAGAGTCCCCAACGTCCTGTCTTAGTCTTTGATGGGGCAATGGGAACCAACCTACAAGTCCAAAACTTGACCGCAGAAGACTTTGGGGGGCCGGAGTACGAGGGCTGTAATGAATACTTGGTTCATACCAAGCCGGAAGCGGTGGCCACAGTGCATCGTGCTTTTTTGGCGGCTGGGGCTGACGTGATCGAAACCGATACCTTTGGGGGAACTTCGGTGGTCTTGGCGGAATACGATTTAGCAGATCAGGCTTATTATCTCAATAAAGCCGCCGCCGAATTAGCCAAAAGTGTGACCCAGGAGTTTTCGACACCGGACAAACCGCGATTTGTCGCCGGTTCCATCGGGCCAGGAACAAAACTGCCGACCCTGGGGCATATTGACTATGACACCTTAAAAAATGCCTATCAAGAACAGGTGCGGGGTCTTTATGATGGTGGGGCAGATTTATTATTAGTGGAAACTTGTCAGGATGTTTTACAAATTAAAGCGGCTTTAAATGCTATTGAAGCCGTTTTTACGGAGAAGAAAGCTCGTTTGCCGATTATGGTTTCGGTCACGATGGAAGTGATGGGAACCATGCTAGTGGGGACGGAAATGGGGGCGGCCTTAGCCATTTTGGAACCCTATCACATTGATATTTTGGGGTTAAATTGTGCCACTGGCCCCGATAAAATGAAGGAACATATTAAATATTTGTCGGAACATTCCCCCTTTATTGTGTCCTGTATTCCTAACGCCGGTTTACCGGAAAATGTGGGCGGGCAGGCTTTTTATCGCTTAACGCCAGTCGAGTTACAAATGGCATTAATGCACTTTGTAGAAGATTTAGGGGTACAAATTATTGGCGGGTGTTGTGGGACTCGGCCGGATCATATTCAAGCCCTGGCAGAGATTGCAAAAACGTTAACACCGAAAGAACGTCATCCCCACTATGAGCGATCAGCCGCTTCTATCTATACGACTCAACCCTATATTCAAGATAATTCTTTTCTGATTGTGGGGGAAAGATTGAATGCCAGTGGTTCTAAAAAATGCCGCGATTTATTAAACGCTGAAGATTGGGATAGTTTGGTTTCCATGGCCAAAGCCCAGGTAAAAGAAGGGGCGCATATTTTAGATGTGAACGTGGATTATGTGGGACGGGATGGGGTGCGTGATATGCACGAATTAGCCTCCCGTTTGGTGAATAATGTGACTTTGCCGTTGATGTTAGATTCTACGGAATGGCAAAAAATGGAGGCGGGTTTAAAGGTCGCTGGCGGGAAATGTATTCTCAATTCCACGAACTACGAAGACGGTGAAGAACGGTTCTATAAAGTGTTAGAAATTGCTAAGGAATACGGAGCCGGCATTGTCGTCGGGACGATTGATGAAGAGGGAATGGGACGCACCGCCGATAAAAAGTTCACGATCGCCAAACGAGCCTATGAAGCGGCGATCGCCTATGGGATGCCTGCCGAAGAAATCTTTTTTGATCCTTTAGCTCTACCCATTTCTACCGGGATTGAGGAAGACCGGGAAAATGGAAAAGCCACTGTTGAGGCCATTCAACGCATTCGTACAGAACTCCCCGGCTGTCATATTTTATTGGGTATTTCTAACGTTTCCTTTGGGTTAAATCCTGCCGCCCGTCAGGTACTCAATTCGGTCTTTTTGCATGAATGTATGCAAGCGGGTATGGATGCGGCGATCGTCAGTGCCAATAAGATTTTACCCTTAGCCAAGATTGATGCTGAACAGCAACAGGTTTGTTTGGATTTAATCTATGATCGTCGTCAATTTGAAGGTGCTGTCTGTACCTACGATCCCTTAACCCAATTAACCACTTTATTTGAAGGCAAAACCACTAAACGCGATCGCTCTGGGGATAGTCTGTTACCCGTTGAACAGCGTTTAACTCAACATATTATTGATGGTGAACGGTTAGGATTAGAAGAGGCATTAACGGAAGCACTCCAAAAACATCCTCCCCTCGATATTATTAATATTTTTCTGTTGGACGGCATGAAAACCGTTGGGGAATTATTTGGTTCGGGACAAATGCAGTTGCCCTTTGTGTTGCAATCAGCCCAAACCATGAAAGCCGCCGTTGCCTTTTTGGAACCCTACATGGAAAAATCCGAAAGTGCGGGTAATGCCAAAGGAACTTTTGTGATTGCGACGGTGAAGGGAGATGTCCACGATATTGGCAAAAATTTAGTGGATATTATTTTGTCGAATAATGGCTATAAGGTGATTAATTTAGGCATTAAACAACCCGTCGAAAATATTATTGAAGCCTATCGGGAACATCAGCCGGATTGTATTGCCATGAGCGGTTTATTGGTGAAATCTACAGCTTTTATGAAGGAGAATTTGGAGGTTTTTAATCAAGAAGGGATTACGGTTCCGGTGATTTTAGGAGGAGCCGCATTAACCCCCAAGTTTGTCTATGACGATTGCCAAAATACCTACCAAGGGCAAGTGATTTATGGAAAAGATGCCTTTGCTGATTTGCACTTTATGGATAAATTAATGCCCGCTAAGGCCGCTAAAAGTTGGGATGATCATCAAGGGTTTTTAGGAGATTTCGCCGAAACAAAAAGCCAAATTAAAAATAATGGTCAGAAAACGAATTTTGGTATTGATGATGAAAAGCTAATTGATGCAACGGATACCCCTACGGAACCACAAGTCATTGATACTCGACGCTCTGAGGCCGTAGCAGTGAATATTGAGCGGCCCACTCCGCCTTTTTGGGGGACGAAAATTATTCAACCCCAGGATATTGCGATCGAAGAAGTGTTCCAATATTTGGATTTACAGGCATTATTTGTGGGTCAATGGCAATTCCGCAAACCCAAGGAACAATCCCGCGAGGAGTACGACCAATTTTTACAGGAAAAGGTTCATCCCATTCTGGCTGAATGGAAAGCCAACGTTGTCAGGGACAATTCTCTCCATCCTACGGTGATTTATGGGTATTTCCCTTGTCAGTCGGAAGGCAATTCTGTTCATATTTATGACCCTGAAGTGATTCAGAAAAATCATGGCCAGATTCCCCAGGGTTTAGACCCCATTGCCACCTTTCTCTTTCCCCGTCAAAAATCCGGTCGTCGTCTTTGTATTGCGGACTTTTTCGCACCTAAAGAATTGGGGATTACCGATGTGTTTCCGATGCAAGCGGTAACAGTGGGAGAAGTGGCCACTCAGTATGCCAAAAATCTATTTGAGTGTGATTTTTATCTGCCGTATCTCTATTTTCATGGGATGGCCGTACAAACTGCCGAAGCTCTAGCGGAATGGACTCATGCGTTAATCCGGCGAGAATTGGGTTTTGGGGCGCAGGAACCCGATAATATTCGCGATATTTT
>JAYKIP010000397.1:0-2504 GCA_035286205.1 Merismopediaceae cyanobacterium | reverse complement strand
GTATTTGCACCCCCTAGACATCCAAACCATCGAAGGCAATCATTGGGCATTTTTAACCAATCCAGAAGACTTTAACCCACGAGTCCGCCAATTTTTAGCAGACCCCTAGCCCCCCTTTGAAAGAGGGGAAAACGAACACATTAGCGGATAGATGTCCCCCTTTTTAAGGGGGATTTAGGGAGCCACTAAACGATTTTCTAGGGAACCAATTCCCTCAATGATCACTTTCACCCTATCTCCCACTTGCAGGGGGGCAATGCCTTCCGGCGTACCGGTCAGAATCACATCTCCCGGTAACAGGGTCATCACCTGGGAAATATAGGCGACCAAATGCGGCGGCGAAAAAACCATTTCGTTAATCCGGCTGGCATGGCGGGGCTGGGTTTCCTCGTTGACAAAGGTTTGTAATTTGGCTTCGACGTTTAATTCCCGCACAATCCAGGGGCCGAGGGGACAAAATCCATCAAAACCTTTGGCCCTAGTCCATTGACTATCTTTTTGTTGTAAATCCCTTGCGGTGATGTCGTTGGCAATGGTGTAACCCCAAATTTTTTGGCTGGCCTGTTCCAAA
The DNA here is from genome assembly GCA_035286205.1 of Merismopediaceae cyanobacterium. Classification (GTDB taxonomy): domain Bacteria; phylum Cyanobacteriota; class Cyanobacteriia; order Cyanobacteriales; family Microcystaceae; genus Woronichinia. The sequence continues at coordinate 1,933 of JAYKIP010000397.1, read as the reverse complement.
GAGCAGTGTTTGGCTACTGAGCCGATCACCAGGGCCAGTTCCCCTTCGTAATCTACCCGTTCCGATTGGGGAGGATAAATAATGTCTTGATTGTCGGAGGCGATCGCCGTTGGCGGTTTCAAAAAAATTAACGGTTCCGGGGGAACGGTATTACCTAACTCCGCCGCATGGGCCGGATAATTGCGACCGACTGCCACAATTTTCGAGGGAAGACAAGGAGCCAACAGCCGGTAATCTCCATCCTTTAACGCCAAGCCGGTGAATTGTCCCCCCAACCAGGGAGCCGCATCTAATAAATCTACCTGGTGATCCAATTGGAGTAAACCGTAGGCAGTTTGCCCTTCCTTTGTCTGAACACGAACATAACGTTGAGTCATAAATCTCTAGTAGTCCCCAATCTGTTAAACATAGTGGCCGTTGCGGCTTTTCCCCCAGTTTTGCGTTAGCCCGGCCCTTTCCGTAGTATGATAGAGAATCCTTGCTTCTGTTACCTGGGAGGGAATGTGTTCCTAACTCAGATTACTCTAAAGACAAGAAGCCTCTCTGTCCATAAGGAAATTTAGACTCCATGAATCACTACGAAATGATGGTCATCCTGCGTCCCGACCTATCCGAAGAGCAGGTACAACAACAAGTTGCCAAATATCAAGACTTTTTGGGGAATTATAACATCCAAAATCTGGAAACCAAAATCTGGGGAAAACGTCGTCTGGCCTACCAAATTGCCCGATTCAATGACGGGATTTATTTCTTATTTCTCTACCAAGGGGACGGAAAGCAGATCGCGCCCCTCGAAAGAGCCATGCGGTTAAGTGATGAAGTTCTGCGCTTTATGACCATCAAACTAGACAATCCCAAAGAAGAGGCTACTCCTCCGGCGGGAGAAACCCCGGCTCTGGTGGAAGCCTAAGATTCCTCGTTCATCAATAATTTGATATTACGGCTCTCTCAGGGACTCTGATGGGGCTGGCCAATAATCCCTCTGGTGGTTTTCTCTGCTAGGGGGATTTTGGCGATCGCGGTTTAAAAAACGTTGGAAAAAAGCGAGAAAAACAAGAGAGTTGGACATAAGCCGGGTTCTGTTCCCCTGCCTCCGAGGATTTAGGGGGGAGTTATCTATCTAGGACATCTGTTACCAAATGCCTCAAGCGGTTCACTCAAAGCGGAACAGGAAAAAGACCAACCCTTGTCCCTACGACCTTGCTTCCCGCCGGGGTTTACCGAGCCAGTACCTCACGATACTGCTGGTGCGCTCTTACCGACACCTTTGCACCCTTACCCGATTTGTCTAATCAGGCGGTATTTTTCTGTGGCACTATCCTCACGCTCACGCGCACTGGGCGTTACCCAGCAAGCCTGGTCTTTTGGAAGCCCGGACTTTCCTCAGATTCCTGTTTTAAGCAAGAATCCGCAACTCCTGCGCCAACTCTCGGAGCTATTTTAACGTGATTTTCAGGAAGTAGGCTAAAATCTGAAAATCCTGCAAGGATCTCTTCCCCGATCACGGACTGTTGCTATTTCCCTTAAGACGAATGCCTAGCGAATTATTGATGTCTCCGTTTCTTTTGGCTTCTTTTTTTCCCACAGAAAGTCTGCTGTCCACCCAGGGCATCATGGTGATGCTGTTGGCGGCCTATGCTTTGGCGATGTGGATGTTTCTCTCTAGTGCGCCGAAAGTTCATACGATTATGGTGTCAGATTTGGAAGTTGCCAGGCAATTTTATGAAGGATTACTGAATTTGAATACGGCGGATATTCCGTTGCATTATTACTATAATTATGAACAAAGTTTAGGGGCCGCGGGGTTAGATTCTTTTTATATGGCCAGCCCGACAACGATGCCGCCGGCTAGTCGGTTTAGTCAGAATGAGGGGTTATGGTATCAACTGAAGAAAAATACGCAGTTACATATTGTGGGGGGAGCCAGTTACGG
>JAYKIP010000396.1:0-9417 GCA_035286205.1 Merismopediaceae cyanobacterium | reverse complement strand
TTAGCGGGTTCTAATCCCTTAGCCACTAACGGCTTTGGCGCACATTCCCCCAATGGTTACGGTCTGATTTCGGCGGCTGTGATCGAAATCGTCATGACCTTTATTTTTCTCCTCGTAATTTTAGGTTCTACCGACAAACGCGCTCCCCAGGGGTTTGCTCCGGTTCCCATTGGTTTATGCTTGACCCTGATTCACTTAGTCAGTATTCCGATTACCAATACCTCGGTGAACCCGGCTCGTAGCACGGGAGTCGCTTTACTCTGTGGCAATCCGGCGTTAATTATGCAACTGCCTCTCTTTTGGATTGCCCCGATTCTGGGAGCCTACGCCGCCGGGTATGTCTATAGTACTTTTCTGGAGCAAGCGGAACGGGAACCGGCCCCTGAAACGGATCTCAGCGAATAGTTTTGAGGGATTACTCTGGAAGCCTTTAGGAACGCTTCTAGGGGGATCAACAATCCAGAGATCGTAAGGATGGAAGATGGTTGGTTAAAAGCAAAAAGTTTGAGAACTAGCCATCTCCTTTTTAAGCTTTATTGTATTGCAAGGTAATTTTTAGGATTTAACCGATGGAAACCGTTGTAGATATTAATCAGGTGAGTCCCTTTGTGGCCACCGTTGTTCAAACCCTCAGTAGTTTTGGTCTGAAATTAATTGGGGCCATTATTCTCTGGTTTGTGGGGAATTGGGTGATTCAGTTTGGGGTTGGCCTGCTGGCGAAAACCATGAAACGCCAACTGATGGAGCAAACCATTGCCACCTATGTGATCAATGTTCTCTCCGTTATTCTCAAAATTGTTTTAGTTGTTGCTCTTCTGGGCTTTTTTGGGGTTGAAACCACTTCCTTTGCCGCGTTATTAGCCGCCGCAGGGATTGCGATCGGGGCCGCCTGGAGTGGGTTGTTAGCCAATTTTGCCGCCGGGGTTTTCTTAATTCTCTTCCGTCCTTTTAGCGTAGGGGATTTTATCTCGGCAGGGGGAGTCACGGGAACCGTAGAAGAAATTGGCCTCTTTGTCACCAGTATTAATTCCCTCGATAACGTGAGAAATATTGTCGGGAATAATAAAATTTTTGCTGATAATATTCAGAATTTTTCTTCTAATCCCTATCGCCGGGTAGAGTTAGTGGCTCAACTGGATAATTCGGTGGATCATAATGATGCGATCGCCCGGTTAAAGGAACGATTAGCGGCCATTGCCAACGTGGAAACCGAACCGGCTCCGGAAGTGGATATTCTGGAATTTACCTTGGCGGGCCCTGTGTTAGCGGTGCGTCCCTACTGTCACAATGACTATTATTGGCAAGTTTATTTTGATACCAATAAAGCGATTCGGGAAGTCTGTGGTGAAGCGGGTTATCCGGCCCCGGAAACCCATTATCGGATTCGCCAGGTCGCTTAGGGTTGATTAACCGTTAGACTGGTCTAAAGACGTTATTAATCCCCCAGCCCCCTTTGCAAGGTTATTAATCCCCCCAGCCCCCTTTGAAAGGTTATTAATCCCCCCAGCCCCCTTTGAAAGGGGGAGAATCAATGGAGCAAAAAAGGGTGAGAATAAACAGACCAATGCACGGTGGTCAGTCCCCCTTTTTAAGGGGGATTTAGGGGGATCAAACCTAAAAGCGTGTCCTTTTATCCCTCCCTTACGTCCTAGTTAGTCATGCTTCGGTAATGCTATGGAAGACAACTTTGAAGAAAATTTATTCAGAAATGTTAAAGAAAAGCGGGATAATAAACCGGAAATTCTAGGCGATCATGATATTGATTTCATTATTGACAATGATCCTTTTTTTGCCTTGCTGACCCTAGAACTTTTGCCGCGTAAGACGGTGTTAGTGGAGGCTTCCCTGCTCTGTAATTTAGATCACCATGTCACACTTTTAACCCGTTTGGAGGGAGGTTTATTGCAAACCCTAGCTAAAACCCTGGGCCGGGAACCCCTCGCCTTAAATCAGTTTACGGTGGATGGGCAGACGGGAAGATTAACCCTTTCACCGAGTTTACCGGGGGATATTGTACACTATTACCTCAAGGATAATCGAGGCGTTTTTCTCAAGTCTGCGTCTTTTTTAGCCTGTAAACCGACGGTACAAATTGATGCACGTTTTGAGGGGATGCAAGGTTTTTATAATGATGATTCGGAGGTGTTATTACATTTAATGGGTCAGGGAGACCTCTGGTTTAGTTGTTATGGGGGGATTGCGGCGATTTCCGTTTCAGAAGAAATGTGGTTTAACCCGGATTATGTCGTGGCTTTTGAGGATAGTTTAAATTACGAAGTGGTGGAAAATGAGGGGTTATCGGCGGAAAAAAATCGTTTGAATATGTGGGGCGGTAAGGGTCGTCTCTGTCGTTTTTGGGGAGAGGGCCAATTGTGGTTACAGTCCCGTCAAGAAAATATGTTTCTCAATTTTTTACAACCCTTTTTACCCCATTTGCGGGCATTTCGTGTGAATTAAGCGGGAGTTTTTATGAGCGAATCTTTCTCTTTTTTTGATTCTCCCTGGGTCTTGGCCCTACTGGTGAATAGTGTCCTGTGGTTGATCGCCTGGATTGCACCGAAAAAGTTATTAACCCCTGGGGGGTATGCTCATGCCTGGGTATTGGGGGTGATCCTCTGGGGCTGTTTAGGGGGGGCGGGCTATCTGGTGGTCATGGCCTATTTTCTGCTGGGATCGGGAGTCACCCGTCTGGGATTTGCCGAAAAAGAAGCCGCCGGCATTGCCGAAAAGCGATCGGGACAACGGGGCCCTGAAAATGTTTGGGGATCGGCCGCCACTGCAACGCTTTGCGCTCTATTAACGCTGGTGGTTGATTCTCATTGGCAACCCCTTTTGGTATTGGGATACGTCGCCAGTTTTAGCACCAAATTATCCGACACCTTCGCCAGCGAAATTGGAAAAGCCTACGGAAAACGCACCTTTTTAATTACCACCTTGCAACCGGTTCCCAGGGGAACCGAAGGAGCCGTCAGTTTAGAAGGAACGTTGGCGGGAATTGTGGCTTCCCTGATTATTGCCGTGATTGCCTGGGGATTAGCCATGATTTCCCCCTGGGGTATTGCTATCTGTGCGATCGCCGCCTTGGTGGCCACGAACCTAGAAAGTGTGATTGGAGCCACCTTACAAGCGCGTTTGCTCTGGTTAACCAATGAGCGGGTGAACGTCATTAATACCACCATCGGAGCCGCCACCGCGATCGCCTTAGGGGCCTTACTCTTCAATTCCTAGCAAACTTCAAGAAAAATTAAGCATCTTTCCTGGCGTTAAACGAATTGGGTAATCTAAACATAAGGCTTCCTCTTCCTGGGGGTTACCTCTCCCCGTAGAACCAGGGAAACCCCGAAGTCGCCTCGAAATCCCGCGATTATCATCCCCTCACCCCCCACCATTTTCCGATGGAGAACCTCAAAGCCCCTGTTATCTTAATCATTGATGATAGTCTGGCCCAGATCAAAGTTCTCCGCGATCGCCTACAACAATATCACTGGGAAATTCACACCTGTACCGTCCCGTCCCAAGCCGAGCAAAAAGCCCAGGAACTCCTCCCCGATCTCATTTTGTTAGACGTGATGATGCCGGAAGTAGATGGTTTTGAAGTCTGTCGTTGTTTAAAAGCCTCGTCATTAACCTATAAAATCCCCATTATTTTTCTATCGGCCCTCTCCAACCTAGAGGATAAAGTAAAAGGCTTTCACCTAGGAGCCGTAGATTTTATTCCCAAAGACTTTCATCTCGACGAGATCGTTGTACGCATTGAATTACATCTCAAAATTTATCAACTCACCCAAACCCTCGAACAAAAAAATCAACATCTCCAAAACCTCGCCCAGAAACAACAGGAAATGGCCCTGGCCTTAAAAAGCTCAGAAGAAATGTTTATGACCGCATTTCACTGTAGCCCCGATCCCATTGTCATTATTGATCTGCAAACCTTTCATCTTCTCGAAGCCAATGCCAGTTTTAGCGAATTAATCGGCTATCCCCTCTCCCATATTTTGGGCAAAGTGGATCTCGAACTCAACTTTTGGGCTGATTTCCAACAACGAACGCTCATTTTGCAAATGACCAAGGCCCACCAACTCTTACAAAACCAAGAAGTCCTCTTTCTCAATCATCAGCAAGAACTCCAATATATTTTACTCTCTAGTAAATTAATTACCTTTAACCAACAGGAAGCTGTTTTATTATTACCCAAAAACATTACCGACCAAAAAAACACCGAAGAGCAATTAAAAATTTTATCCCAAGCCTGTGAACAAAGCCCGGTTTCCATTGTAATTACTGATCACCAAGGCGCAATCCACTACGCCAATCCTAAATTTGCGGAAATCTCCGGTTATACCTTAAGCGAAGTCATCGGTCAAAATCCCAGGGTCTTAAAATCCGGGGAAACCTCCCCCGAAGAATATCAATATCTCTGGACAACGATCACCAGTGGCAAAACCTGGCATGGCGAATTTCATAACCGCAAAAAAAATGGCGAACTCTACTGGGAAAGGGCCTCCATTTCCCCCATTTTTAATACTCAGGGAGTGATTACCCATTTTGTTGCCGTTAAAGAAGATATTACCCTCCGCAAACAACAGGAAGAACAGCTTTATTTCCAGGCTAATTTTGACCCGGTTACCCATTTACCCAATCGCACCCTGGCGATGGATCGCCTCAATCAAGCGATTGAAATTGCCTATCGTCATCATCATAAAACTGCGGTCATGTTTATTGACCTGGATCGGTTTAAAGCGATTAATGACACCCTCGGCCACGACCAGGGGGATGAACTGTTACGGGAAACCGGTCAACGTTTACAATCCTGTTTACGCAAAACCGATACCGTTGCCCGCTTAGGAGGGGATGAATTTCTGGTGATTTTGCCCAAAATAAAAACGGCAGTAGAAGTGGCGGCCATTGCGCGGCGCATTTTGAACCTGTTGCGTCATCCCCTTCAATTAGATTTACATGAAGTTTTTGTGAATGCCAGTATTGGGGTGGCGATTTATCCGGAAGATGGTAGTCAAAATAGTGACCTATTAAAAAATGCGGATACGGCGATGTATGCGGCCAAAGCCGATGGCAGAAATACCTTTAAATTTTTTACAGCCGCGATGAATACCACCGCCCAAAATCGTTTGCAACTGGAATATAATCTTCGCCGGGCCCTCATTAATCAGGAATTTTCCTTAGCCTATCAACCGCTCATTCATCTAGCCAGTGGGAAAATTATTGGGGCCGAAAGTTTAATCCGTTGGCAGAGTCATGCCCTAGGAGACATCCCCCCTCAACAATTTATTCCCTTAGCCGAAGAAACTGGTTTGATTGTGGAATTAGGGGAATGGATTATGCGAGAGGCTCTTGATCAACTTCATCAATGGCAAACCGTCCTAGGAGAGAGGGAGACCCATCTTGTCCCCCCGGAATTTTGTTTAGCCATTAATGTCTCGCCTCGTCAGTTAAAAGATATGTATTTTTTTGATAGTGTGCGGGAGGCTCTGGCCATTCACCAAATTTCTCCCCATTGCCTAGAACTCGAAATTACGGAGCAGTTGTTAATGGAGCAGAATCCAGATACTTTAAAGGTTTTACAGCAATTACAACACCTCGGTATTTGTCTGTCTATTGATGATTTTGGGACGGGTTATTCCTCGTTGAGCTATCTTCGCAAATTTAAGTTTAGTGTGCTGAAAATAGACCGCTCTTTTATCACGGAGTTACCGGATCATCCGGAAGACAGTATTCTCGTCAAAGCCATTATTGCCATGGCCCATCAACTCAAGTTAAAAGTCATTGCTGAAGGGGTTGAAACCGCCGCCCAAATGGATTTTTTAGCCGCCCAGCATTGCGATTATGTCCAGGGCCATTTCTTTAGCCCGGCGATCGCCGCCCCTGAATTTACCCAACTGTTACAACGACAACCGTTTAGTTTCGCCGCTCTACCCTATCCCGTGTATGATGAGGGGTTAATTTAACTTGCCCCTAGTTTCTTACCGTTAAAGAGGATTCTCTAACTTTGTCTAAACAGTACTTATTCACCTCAGAATCGGTCACTGAGGGCCATCCCGACAAAATTTGTGACCAGATTTCCGACACCATCCTGGATACCCTTCTGGCCCATGATCCGACGAGTCGGGTCGCGGCAGAAACCGTTGTCAACACCGGGTTAGTGTTAATCACCGGAGAAATTACCACCCAAGCCCACATTAACTTTGTGGAGTTAGCCCGGCAAAAAATCGCGGAAATTGGCTATACCAACGCGGATAATGGTTTTTCGGCCAACAGTTGCGCGGTGCTAGTCGCATTAGATGAACAATCCCCCGATATTTCCCAGGGAGTCACCAAGGCCCAGGAACAACGTCATGCCCTGAGTGATGATGAATTAGATCAAATTGGGGCGGGCGATCAGGGGTTAATGTTTGGGTTTGCCTGCAATGAAACCCCGGAATTAATGCCGTTACCCATTAGCCTGGCCCACCGGGTAGCCTTGAGTTTAGCGACGGCTCGCAAATCCGGCCAACTGCCCTATCTCCGTCCCGATGGTAAAACCCAGGTTTCCATTGCCTACGAAGAGGGTAAGCCGGTAGCGATTGATACGATTTTGATTTCTACCCAGCACGATGAAACCATTGGCGCGGTCACTGATAACGCCGAAGTTCAGGCGAAAATCAAAGCGGATCTTTGGGATGCGGTCGTTTTACCCGTTTTTGCGGATATTACCCTCAAACCCAATGACCAAACCCGTTATCTGGTGAACCCCACCGGCAAATTCGTGATCGGTGGCCCCCAGGGCGATGCGGGTTTAACCGGTCGTAAAATTATTGTGGATACCTACGGTGGCTATTCCCGGCATGGCGGTGGAGCCTTCTCTGGTAAAGATCCCACCAAAGTTGACCGTTCGGCAGCCTACGCGGCCCGTTATGTGGCTAAAAATATTGTGGCCGCCGGTTTAGCGGATAAGTGCGAAGTTCAGGTCAGTTATGCGATCGGGGTGGCTCGTCCGGTGAGTGTCATGCTCGAAACCTTCGGCACGGGGAAAGTGGATGAGGAAAAACTCTTAAAAGTGGTGCAAGAACTCTTTGAACTCCGACCGGCGGGGATTATCCAAACCTTTAATCTCCGGGGATTGCCGGGAGAACGGGGGGGACGTTTCTTCCAGGATGTGGCCGCCTACGGACATTTTGGACGCAATGATTTAGACCTGCCCTGGGAAAAAACGGATAAGGTCGCAGATTTAAAAGCGGCTTTGGGTCTGTAATCCTTTGGATAAGTCTTGTGTTTGTCCCCCGTCTGGGGGATTTTTTTTGCGATTAGGAGGCCCCAGAGAATTGGCCTTTTTTTGATGCTCCCCTTGATCCCTCCTTGATCCCTGGTGAGTCCTTATGTCAGGAAATCTTGACGCAGAAATGCTCAGAGTCCTAGTCAACCGTTGAAAGGCTTGAAAAATGAGGCTATCCCCCTTGCCTTTCTGAGAAAAGTTTTGTTACATAAGGTTAAGCAAACGATCCCCGCCTATCGGGTTTCCCTAACTCCCATAACAAAAGACAGTTAACAAGACAGTCGAAGTTTGTCAGCTTTAAGCTCGTTTAACTCAATCTTCACTGGTATTAGGAGTTTTCAATGATTGGAGAGTTAACCCATGTCCCAGGAACATCCACCGCTAGATGAAATGACGCTGCGACAACTGCGGCGGATTGCTAGTGACTACAATATTTCCCGCTATAGCCGGATGAGAAAGTCCCAACTAATGGAGTCGATCTCCCAGGCGATGCAAAACCCAACGTTTAATCAAACCCCTTTAACAAAAATTACCGACTATCAAGAGGAACAGACTGTGGAAGCATCCAAATTTGAACTAGGTCAAGACGACAAAATTGGCGGCCCCCTAAGCTCCGTAGATGAAGGGTTAGGCGATTTCCCTGGGGGTTACGGTGAAAGCCGGATTGTCTTATTACCCCGCGATCCCCAATGGGCTTATGCTTACTGGGATATTTCCAACGAACGGAAAGAGGATTTGCGTCGTCAGGGAGGGCAACAATTGGCCCTACGCCTCTACGATGTGACGGATCTTGACCTTAATTATCAGAGTCCCCATAGTGTTCAGGAATATTACTGCGATGAGTTAGCCCGCGAGTGGTATCTGCCCATTCCCGTCAGCGATCGCGATTATGCCCTGGACATTGGCTATCGTACCTTTGATGGGCGTTGGCTCATTCTGGCGCGATCGGCTCCGATTCATATTCCGCCGGTCTATCCCTCGGATTGGGTGGAAGATGTGTTTGTGACGGTGAATTGGGATGAAGACCTCAAAGGCAAAACCATTTACACCCTGGTTCCCCCCAGCAAACGTCCCGTCGGTGCCCCCAGTGCCATTTATGACCAAGTGTTTGACATGGCTCAGTCGGCAGAGGCTCAACGGATGGCGGGTTCGCTCTTTGGTTCTATGCAACACGTTCCAGGGTCTTTAATGCACGAAGAAACCCTGAGTTCCTACGTCTTCCCCTCTGGGGTTGGGTTATGGGCCGCGCCCACTGCGTCGGGATTATCGAGCTTGACTCTTTCCGGAGCCGGTGCATTAACCGCTTCAGGGATTGGCTTTGCATCGGAAGCTCCTATTCGTCCCCGCCAGTTCTGGTTAGTGGCCGATGCGGAATTGATCGTGTATGGCGCGACGGAACCAGATGCGACGGTTACCATTGGCGGTCGCCCGATCCAACTGAGTCCTGATGGTACTTTCCGCTTCCAGATGTCTTTCCAAGACGGTCTGATTGATTACCCGATTATGGCTGTGGCCGCCGATGGGGTACAAACCCGTTCGATTCACATGAAATTTAACCGTGAAACCCCTTCCCGTCATACCAACACCAAGGAAGAGATGGTTTTAGAATGGCTCCCCTAGACCTCAACGGTTAGTTAGATTGCCAACCCAGTTCCCCTCTTGTTCAGGGGAATTTTTATTGGGCCTAAAATAGTTTTAATCTCCCCGGCCCCCTTTGAAAGAGGGAGAATCAACAGGCTAATGGGTAAACGATCGCGGAAAAATAGTTATGGGTAATCGTGTTGGGTGGAAACCTCTGGCCCTCCTCGTTGTTTGGGGGGGGTTAGCCTTCGGGCAACCTAGCGGGGCCGGTGTTCCCCCAGATTTTCAGGACGATGAGCGATTGATTGAAGGGATGGATAGAGGCATCCAAGGGGATTATGCGGGGGCGATCGCCATTTTTTCCGAGTTAATTCGCCAGTATCCCACCTATGCCGAAGCCTACTTTAATCGAGGATTTGCTAAGGCAAAATTAAAAGATGATACCGGGGCGATCGCGGACTATACTTTGGCCATTCGTTACAATCCCCAATTTGCAGAAGCCTATCAAGAGCGGGGGGAACTGTGGAAAAAACAAGGAAACATCCCCCAAACCCAACAGGACTGGCAAA
>JAYKIP010000395.1:0-3658 GCA_035286205.1 Merismopediaceae cyanobacterium | reverse complement strand
GCGGCCCGTTGTAGGCGCAGATCTAAGGTCACTTGCAGTTGCCAATCATTGGACTGGAGTACTTCCGACGGCATAAAAGCGGGTAATAGCGTGCCATTACCGGCCCGACGAACGGCCACATTGAGCGCGTCCCGTTCTAACAGTTGTCTTTGGCTGAGTTCTAGCCCGGCTTGCCCCTGGTGTTCTCCATCTACATAGCCCACAATTTCGGAGGCCATTTCATCCTGGGGATAGAAACGGGCATATTGCTGTTCTAGCTCTAACCCATCCCACCCTAGGGCTTTAATTTTGCTGGCTTGGGCTTCGCTGAGACGGGTCGCTAGTTTAATGCCGGTGGGTTTTTCGTTAAAGCGGGCGGCGATCGCCGAGGGGGATTGGGTATCTAAAATCTGGGCGAGGGCCTGGGCAATTTCTGTGGGGGGTTCTTTAAATAACTTGGGGTGAACGTAGAGAATATAGCTGAGGCGGTCGGTGGCCAACACATTGCCTAAACTATCCACAATGGTACGACGGGGGATGTAGGGAGAAAGAGTCGTCGTTTGTTGGGCCTGGGCTTTTTTCTGGAGGGTAGTCGCCTGAATCACCTGTAACTGATAGAGCCGATAACTAAGACCCGCAATACCTAGGGCCAAAATGGCCCACACACTCAACAGACGTAATCTTGGTAGAGAGAGGTTCTGGGGGACTCTGGTGTTTCCCCGTTTGGGTGGGCCTTGGGCGGGGCGACGAGGGGCGATCGGGGTTTTTGACCGAGAGGATGTGACCTGGGGCAAGGAGACCGGCGCAGATTTCTTGGCCCGGCCCACAGAACGCTGGGACGGCAGATGGCGATTAAGGGGAGTCGGAGAAGAAGCCATAGAACCCGTAAGCGGGAAAAAGTTCAGGGAATTACTTTTAAGTGTAGGACGAAGGGGAGTAGAGTTGCCCGGTAGCCGGGTTTTCCTGACCTCATTCTCCCCCATGCCTGGGTCACCCTAATAGGCGATCGGTTGTTTGGAAAGTAATAATTTTTGGGGGATGGTCGGTAAGGGGGAGGCGATCGCGGGGACAGGGGCAACCTTGGCCGTCAAAAAAAGATTTTGTTGGGGAACCACTTTCACCAGTCCCGACTTGCCTTGGACAGCCTGTTGAGCTAACTGATTTTTGATGGCTTCATTGCCCAAGAGAAGCTGACGTTCGTGCTGTTGCAAAGTTTGTAAGCGATGAAATTCCTGACTCCACTGTTTAGGAATGGTGACACTCCAACCGTACAGCCCCAACGCGGCTCCCACAAATCCCAACGTGAGCCAATTGGTGGCCTGCTGAAACTTTTGCAGAAACTGGACACGGGTGGGGAGGGTTTGCTGGGGGAGGGTAAGGGGATCACTAACCGTTTCGCCAAGGGTCGGAGGATGAATCGCTGTGACGGGGCTAGACTTACCCAATACGGTGTCACGGCGTTGACGTTTATTGCGGGGCGGGCGACGAGGAGCGGTGAAATTTTTCGGAAGTGCAGTCATGGCCAGCTTAAGGAAAATGGTTCGGAGTCAAGTTTATGAAGAGAGAAGGGATAAACCGAGGGGAAATAATAACATATTTCCTTTGGTGAAGTAGGTTGGTAGTCGCTACTTTCCTAGGGTTTTGTTCCCCAATCCTTCAAGAAACCCTTAGATAAGATTTGCCTTTTTGATGACCCCATGCCAGGATGAAAAACAGCCTAAATGAACGGCAGATTCAGTCTCGGTCAATTTAGGTGACTCTTATTGGATTGAACGGGAGCAAAAATAATGGCCACAGGACGACGGGTTTCTAAGGTATCTTCCCTGATTAAGCGAGAAGTGAGCCAAATGTTGCTCTACGAAATTAAAGACGACCGCGTGGGGGCCGGGATGGTCAGTATTACCGATGTGGATGTGTCGGGAGATTTACAGCACGCTCGTATTTTTGTGAGTATCTATGGAACCCCTGAAGCGAAAGCGGAAACCATGGCGGGCTTACAGTCCTCGGCTTCCTTTGTGCGGCGGGAATTGGGCCAACGGATGCGTCTCCGTCGAACCCCAGAGGTGGTTTTCCTGGAAGATCACTCCCTGGAACGGGGCGATCGCCTCCTGCATTTAATCAACGATTTACCCAAACCCAAGGCAGAAGAAGCGACTGCAACCCTGGCAGAAGACCCCGATGTTTAGGAAAGTTAAAGAGAGTGTTGAGATTTCCCCCGATCGCCCTTACCGCGTACACACATCTTGAAAAAAGACACGCTTTTAGGTTTGATCCCCCTAAATCCCCCTTGGTAAGGGGGACTGGCCACCGCTAATTTGTCCATTTTCTCCCTTTTTTAAGGGGGACTAGGGGGGATTAACAGCTTGTGTGTACACAGTAGCTGATCGCCCTAGGTCGTATTGAGGGGAGTTTTTAGATTTTAACGGGTAAATTAACTGGCCCCAGTCCCTGATGCAAAAACGGCAACGGTAATTAACCCGCCCACCAAAAGCAGGGTCAAGACCACGAGGATCAAATAATTGCGCTTGTCCTTGCTGGTTAAAGGATCGGCGGCATAGACTTGAGGCTCCCTGGCAAAGTTATTGAGCCGGCCATCATCATCTTTATAGGCCATTTGTTAAACTCCTCATTCATTAAAAAATTAAAAGTGGTGAGAGGCTATTCCCCCAAAATGCGTAAAACTAGCATAAATCGTTTTGGCGATCGCCGAACCACCCTTTATAATTCTATAACTCTTTAGTCACGCAGGGCAATAAGAAGGATCATTTAATTCTGAACTTGACCGTTATCGTAAAGGATTCTGGCCCCCGCCCAAAGCAGTTTTTCCCGTAGGGTTTGGTAAAATGAATAACTTTCCCGCAGAATAATAAAATTGACCGGGGACGTGGCCCGACAGACTCTAACCCATTGATTCGGCCAAATGCCGGTCGCCAGGGAGCCATCTGTCCACAGTTTCGTATTTAACTCGTAATCCCCTAGGGGCCAAATATTCACGTTGGAACCGGGTGGAATGACAATGGGCCGACTCGACAAACTCAGGGGACAAATGGGAGTCACAATAATGGCATCCATACCGGGATGGAGAATTGGGCCATTGGCCGAAGCGGTATAACAGGTAGAACCCGTTGGGGTAGCCACCAACAACCCATCACATTGATACTGATCAACTAATTCCCCATCTATCTCAATTTCAAGGGACGCTGTGGGCATCCGGTCAATACTGGCCGGTTTAATACACATTTCATTCAGGGCATAATATCGCTCACTTACGGATTGGGGATTACGGCGATCGCCTTCAAACACCCCCGCCTCAAGCATCATACGTTGCTGGACAGCATAATGATCCGTTGCCAGACGTTCCCAAACCTGCTGAGTATCCTTAAAAAAATCAAAGGGTTCCGTCAAAAAACCGAGATGACCGCCCACATTGACCGCTAGGATCGGGATCTGCTCCGGGGCCAAATGACGAGCCGCCGCCAGGATTGTCCCATCCCCCCCCAAAACAATGGCCAAATCAATCGGTTCCGTTGCCGAAGCCAAAAAAACCGGATAGGGATTATCCTTAAAACCACTGGGCCCCATCAACACCTTACAATTTTTTGCCTCTAGCTCTCGCGCACAGGTTTCTGCCCAGATTTTACTTTGGGGATGGCCCGCCTTATGGGCAATGATCACTTGT
>JAYKIP010000394.1:0-8310 GCA_035286205.1 Merismopediaceae cyanobacterium | reverse complement strand
CTTGGACAGCGGCTTCAAAATAGTCGGCAACCTCCCGGTCTTCCGTTAATACCCTGGCATCGTAGGCCGACAAACCTAAGTCTTTTTCATAACGCGATCGCTTAACAGCCGGTAATTCGGGTAACTCAGCTTGCCAGGCTAATTTCTGGGCTTCTGACACTTCAATGGGCGGTAAATCTGGCTCCGGGAAATACCGATAATCACTGGAACCCTCTTTTTTCCGCATACTGATTGTACGTTGACTGCCTTCTTCCCAGAGGCGCGTTTCCTGAAAAATCGGTTCTCCGGTTTCTAACGCTTCAATTTGTCGCTCAATCTCATACTCGATCGCCTTTTGAATCGCACTAAAGGAATTCATATTTTTAATCTCGACCTTGGTGCCAAATTCTTTTTGACCGACGGGACGCACCGAAATATTCACATCACACCGGAGAGAACCTTCCTGCATATTGCCATCACTAATCCCCAAATACCGCACTAACTGCCGTAGGGACTGGGCATATTCCGCCGCCTCCTGCCCCGATCGCAAATCCGGTTCCGAAACAATTTCCAGTAACGGCACTCCCGTCCGATTAAAATCCACCAAAGAATGGGTAGAACCCGCCAGGCGTGCGGCTTTAGCCGTGCCTTCGGCATCGCTCCCCGCATGGACTAATTTGCCTGCATCCTCTTCCATGTGGAGCCGGGTAATGCCAATCGTCTTACGAGTCACCTCCTTGGTTTTCTTATTCACTAACTCAATTTCCAGAAAGCCATGCTCCACAATCGGCAAATCATACTGGGAAATTTGATAATTCTTGGGTAAATCCGGATAAAAATACTGTTTACGGTCAAACTTACTGTAGGACGCAATCTGACCATTAATCGCCACCCCTAACTTAACCGCCGCCGCCAAAACCTGCTGATTTAACACCGGCAGAACCCCCGGATACCCCAAACACACCGGACAGACATTCGTGTTCGGAGGACTATCAAAGTGGGTAGAACAGGAGCAGAAAATCTTGCTGGCCGTATTTAATTGACAGTGGGTTTCCAGACCAATAATCGCTTCGTAGTCAGTTTTAACAGCAGTGGCAGTCATAGGGAAGGGCATAAAAATCACTGCAAGCATTATATCCTAGCTTTCCCACCGGGCTAGGGTTGCCCCCTAGGAACAATCAAGGCCAGGGTCTTGTCCTGACATCTCCCCCCAGTCCCCCGCTCCCCCCGTTTCCCCTGCCGGGACTTTCGACCCTGTGACAAAAAGATTGTAGAAAATCCTTCAAAATAACCTATAATGGGGAGTCTGTATCCTGACTTGTTGAATAAGTAACAGGAGGCATACGCACTTTAAAAATTACGGAGATTAAGGGTTTAGGACTCAAAACATACATGGCCACCATTACACCAACTAAAACTACGATTGGATTCACCCACGAGGATTTTGCGGCTCTTCTCGATAAGTACGATTACCACTTTAGCCCTGGCGATATTGTGGCGGGAACCGTCTTCAGTATGGAATCCAGAGGCGCATTAATTGATATTGGCGCAAAAACAGCGGCCTATATCCCCATCCAAGAAATGTCCATCAATCGTGTGGATGATCCCGATGAGGTATTACACCCCAACGAAACCCGCGAATTTTTCATCCTCACCGACGAGAACGAAGATGGTCAATTAACCCTTTCGATTCGCCGCATTGAATATATGCGAGCCTGGGAACGGGTACGCCAACTCCAAGCCGAAGATGCAACGGTGCGTTCCAATGTGTTTGCCACCAATCGGGGCGGGGCTTTAGTCCGCATTGAAGGACTACGGGGTTTTATCCCAGGATCTCACATTAGTGCCAGGGAAGCCAAAGAAGATTTAGTTGGGGAAGATTTGCCCCTTAAGTTCCTAGAGGTGGACGAAGAGCGCAATCGTCTGGTGTTGAGCCATCGTCGGGCCTTAGTGGAACGGAAGATGAATGGCTTAGAAGTCGGTCAAGTGGTGATCGGCTCAGTGCGCGGCATTAAACCCTACGGGGCCTTTATTGATATTGGCGGGGTGAGCGGTTTACTCCACATTTCCGAAATTTCCCACGATCATATTGATACCCCCCACAGTGTCTTCAATGTCAATGATGAGTTAAAAGTCATGATCATTGATCTGGATGCGGAACGGGGTCGGATTTCCCTCTCGACGAAACAGTTAGAGCCGGAACCGGGGGCAATGCTGAAAAACCGCGATTTAGTCTATGAAAAAGCGGAAGAAATGGCGGAAAAATATCGTCAAAAACTGTTAGCAGAAGCCGAAGGTCGTCCGATCAGTGAGGAAGTGCTAGATATTCCTCCCGCCCTAGAGGACATTGAAGATGAAATCGTGTCGGCAGTCGAGGATTAGTCCTGCCATGTGACCTAGTAACTCAGTAATCATTGATGAAGGGGGGCAACCCTCTTTTTTGTTGGGAAAATGAGATGAAATCCTGGTGCTATTTCCCTGATAGACAGACTGTCGGGGCTTAGTCTCTAAAGTCCTATCTCTATAGATTTGGAAATCCAACCCCTATCCAATTTTTGAGAGGTTTGATCAGTGGATTGGAGGTCGCTTACCCATGAAAAAAGGGATGTGATTTAGACACCCCCAGAAAACAAGTTATTTCGATCAATTTCGATCAATAAAGAGTAAGCTTTTAGAAAAAGGAATCAAAAACTGGCAATTTAAAATTCCAATTCGGCGGCTTGAACTTTCTCGATTTGTTTTTTCTTAAGCACCAACAGAATTTGGGCTAACATGATGCCCGTCATAAACAGTAATAAGAACTGAATCCGTTGGGGATTTTGCAGAACCACTTCGGTATCTTTTTGACCGAATCCACCGACGTTCGGATTGCTGGTTAACAAGTCACCGGCTTCGACGTTTTGACCTTCGGCAACGATCAATTCTGGCCCCGCAGGAATAGCAACGGTTTCTTCGCCGCTCTCGGTGTTGAGTACCAGACTATAGCCACCGTTTTCTTCTTTGGTGATTTGGCTGATGGTGCCGGCCTTCGGTGCTTTAAAAGCATTATTATTGCTTAGTTCCCCAGTTGGATAGACTTGGCCACGACCGCGATTGGCTCCGAGGTGAACGGAATATTTACCGTAGTGAATGGATTTGTTGGTGGCGGGATCCGGAGAGAGGACGGGGAAGACAATTTCTTGATATTGTTCGCCGGGTAAGGGGCCCACAATCACAACGTTTTCCTGATCTTCGCGGTAGGGTTGGAAATAAACGCCACCGACTTTTTCTTTCATTTCTTCAGGAATGCGATCGCTGGGGGCAATCTTAAAGCCTTCGGGTAACATTAAAACGGCACCGACATTCAGACCCCCTTTAGAGCCATCACCGAGGACTTGCTGACTGTTCAGGTCGTAGGGAATTTTGACGACGGCTTCAAAGACGGTATCGGGCAACACGGCCTGGGGAATTTCAATTTCCGCCGGTTTTTGCGCTAAATGGCAGTTGGCACAAACAAGGCGACCGGTGGCTTCCCTAGGGGTTTCCGGTGCGGTTTGTTGGGCCCAGAAAGGATAGGCGGCGGCGGACTGGGGAGCAATAATATCACTCGCTAAAAAGAGACTGGTCGTGGCGATCGCCACTAGGGCAACATTGATTAGGTTTTTAATGCCCTTTTGCCACAAACCCGAAATGTCAGGTGTTCTCATCGTTACGTTCAACAGTTGAAGGGTTAACAGTTTCCCAGGGAGGGGGAGGGATAAAAAGGAAGAGCGGGGGAATTAAGCCCACCAGGGATTTTCGTTGGTACGGAAGTCCGTTTCTGTCCAGGGGCTAAAGATTAATTTATCGTCTTCGTTGACAGTGGCATGGGCTAAGGCTAACGAGAGCGGAGCCGGCCCACGAACCACTTTGCCTTCGGCATTGTATTGGGAGCCATGGCAAGGACACATAAATTTATTTTCCGCCGCATTCCAGGGAACCACACAACCCAGGTGAGTACAAACTGCATTAATCCCATAATCCGCGATCGCTTTGTCGCCCGTCACGACGATGTAGGTCGGGTCACCTTTGAGGCCCTGGGCCAAGGTGCGATCGCCAGCATTATGAGACGCTAAAAATTCTGAAGCTTTAATATCATTGCCGAGGCTATCTTTGGCCGTTACGCCACCACCTGCGGCCCCACTGGAGGGAGGAATAAAATAACTGACGATGGGATAGAGCGCACCCGCCGCAATCCCGGTAATTGTCCCAAAGGTCAATAAGTTCATAAATTGACGACGACCCAAATCGGGAACATCGGACGCACCAGTAAGTTGAGCCATAATGAACCGTTTAAAATATTGTTAATTTTGTCGAGGATGCTTGTTAAGGAAAAAAGTTACAAGTCCATTCCTGATTATTACAGAAAGTGGATCTCGAATCCTAGTCACTGCCAAGGGATCAGAGATCTATTCACATCATCTATTAAGATGAAAGTTAATAATGGGCGATGAGGGACTCGAACCCCCGACATCCTGCTTGTAAGGCAGGCGCTCTACCAACTGAGCTAATCGCCCTTTTAGGGAAGGCAACAGAATTTTCTGCGCGGAACTCAGTATAACAACAAGTCTGTCAAAAAGGCAAGGGATTTTGTCCGATTCCTTCATCCGTCCTTTATGATAGATAGGCCGATGGGTCTTTGTTTCCGCTTATTGTTCTCCCTGGCTTGTGTTGTATGACTGATTTGAATTTTTTGCTAGAAGTTGGCACGGAAGAGTTACCGGCGGATTTTGTCGCCAGTGCGATCGCCCAATGGCAGGAACGGATTCCCCAGAGTCTAGCGGAACATTATCTCACGGCTCAAGCGGTGCAGGTCTATGGAACCCCTCGACGGTTAGCGGTTTTAGTGACGGGTTTACCGGCGCAACAACCGGATCGCACAGAAGCGATTAAAGGCCCCCCCGTTGCCTCGGCGTTTAAGGATGGCCAACCTACCCCGGCAGCGATCGGTTTTGCCAAAAAACAGGGGGTAACCGTTGAAGATTTAGCGGTGCAACCGACGGAAAAGGGCGATTTTGTCTTTGTGCAGAAACAAACCCCCGGTCAAAAGGCCGCTGAACTATTACCTAATTTGGTGATGGATTGGTTAACCCGTTTGGAAGGACGGCGGTTTATGCGCTGGGGAGATGGGGATTTGCGGTTTCCGCGCCCTATTCGTTGGTTAGTGGCTCTGTTGGAGGATCAGGTCTTACCCCTCACCCTCGTCAATGGTTCGACCACTTTAAACAGCGATCGCCGCTCTAGGGGCCATCGGATTTTGCACCCGGAACCAGTGAGTTTGAGCCAAGCCCAGGATTATGTAGCGACCTTAGAAAAAGCCTTTGTGATGGTTGACCCGGAACAGCGTCGCCAAACCATTGAAACCCAATTACAAACGGCGGCCCAATCGTTGCAAGGGCAAACCGAAATTTATCCCGATTTATTAGCAGAAGTCGTTAATTTGGTGGAATATCCCACCGCCGTCATCGGTCAATTTGATGAGGATTTTCTGCAATTACCCAATGAAGTGATTACCACCGTGATGGTAACTCATCAACGCTATTTTCCCCTACTCCAAAAAGATGGTAAGTTACTGCCCCATTTTATTACCATTGCCAACGGTGATCCCCAAAAAGCGGCCCTAATTGCGGAAGGCAATGCAACGGTAATTCGCGCCCGGTTAGCGGATGCTCAATTTTTCTATCGAGCGGATTGTGATCAATCGTTGGATTCCTATTTACATCAACTGGAAACGGTGACTTTTCAGGAAGAATTGGGAACCATGCGCGATAAGGTGGATCGCATTATGGAAATGGCTATGGCGATCGCCGATCAATTAAGTTTACCCGACCAATACCGAAGCGATATTGAAAGCACGGCCATGCTTTGTAAGGCGGATTTAGTGACGCAAATGGTCTATGAATTTCCGGAATTACAGGGAATTATGGGACAAAAATATGCCTTAGTCAGTGGGGAATCTGAAGCTGTGGCTTTAGGGATTTTTGAACATTATTTACCGCGCAATGTAGAGGATCAACTGCCCCAATCCCTCACCGGTCAAGTGGTGGGCATCAGCGATCGCCTGGATACCTTAATCAGCATTTTTGGGCTAGGGTTGTTACCCACCGGCTCTTCCGATCCCTTTGCCTTACGCCGGGCGGCCAATGCGGTGATTAATATTATTTGGTCAGCCGAATTAGGGATTAATTTAGAACAGTTACTCCGTCAAGGTTCCCAGGATTTTGTGACGGCCCATCCCGATAAATCATCTCCCCTGGATTTACTGCAAAACTTTTTGATGCAACGGTTACAAACCCTCTTAACCGATGAGTTAAAACTGGATTATGACTTAGTGAAAGCGGTGTTAGGGGAAAATGACCCGGATTATACCCGTCGGGCGTTACAGGATGTGAGAGATGTCCGCGATCGCGCTTTATTTTTACAAAGGATTCGGGAAAATGGTCAGTTAGCCCAAATCTATGAAACGGTGAACCGGGCTTCTCGTTTAGCGGTGAAGGGGGAATTGGAGACCCAGGCGTTAGATCCCCAACCCTATATTCAACTTGACCTGTTAGAAAAAGCTTCAGAAAAAGCCTTTTATCAAGCTTTATTATCCCTCGTTCCTACCACCCAAAATGCCCAGGAAACTCGGCAGTATCAAGCCTTAGTGGATGCTCTGGCGGCGATCGCCCCGACGGTAGCCAATTTCTTTGATGGGGAAGACAGTGTGTTAGTGATGGCTGAGGATCTTCAAGTCAGAACCAATCGTTTAAACCTGTTATCTTTACTGCGAAATCATGCGCGGGTTTTAGCCGATTTTGGAGCCATTGTTAAAGGGTAAAAGGGTTAGGAGAATCCTATGCAATATCGTCGTTTTGGTCGCACGGAATTGGCTATGCCCGTATTTTCCTGTGGGGGAATGCGCTATCAATACCAATGGCAGGATACGGAACTGCAAAACATCCCGGAAGCCAGTCAAAGTAATCTGGAAACGATTATTAAAACGGCTTTAGACCTGGGGATTAATCACATTGAAACGGCGCGGGGTTATGGCACTTCAGAAATGCAGTTAGGGGCGATTTTGCCGACTATTCCGAGGGAAAAGTATATTTTGCAAACGAAGGTTTCTCCCCAGGCAAATCCCCAGGAATTTCTCGCCAATTTTGAACAGTCTTTGGGCTACTTAAAAGTAGATTATGTGGATTTATTGGGTCTCCATGGCGTGAATACTCCAGAAATCCTGGATTATTGTTTGCGTCCAGGCGGTTGTATTGACATTGCCCAACAATTACAAGCCCAGGGCAAAGTGCGTTTTATTGGGTTTTCCACCCATGCTCCCCTAGCGGTGATTTTACAGGCGATCGCCTCCAATCAATTTGATTATGTGAATTTGCATTGGTATTATATTTTCCAGAAAAATTGGCCGGCCATCACCGCCGCCCAAACCAAAGATATGGGAGTATTTATTATTAGTCCGTCGGATAAAGGGGGATTATTATACAAACCATCGGAGAAATTAATGGTCTTATGTGAGCCGTTGAGTCCCATGGTCTTTAATGATTTATTTTGTTTATCCCATCCCCAGATCCATACCCTTAGTATTGGAGCGTCTCAACCCACCGATTTTGCGGAACATTTAAAAACCTTAGACAATTTAGCAAATCCTGAGCCGATTTTAACCCCCATTATTCATCGGTTAGAACAAGCTTTAATCGAGACTTTTGGGGAAGATTGGGTCAAAACCTGGGAAGACGGTTTACCAGAGATAACCGAAACTCCCGGTCATATTAGTATTCGCACCATTCTTTGGTTACGCAATTTGGCGATCGCCTACGATTTAGTGGAATACGGAAAAATGCGGTATAACCTATTAGGCAATGGCGGGCATTGGTTCCCCGGTGAACCGGCAAAAAACTTAGCCAATTTAGACTTAAGGGATTGTTTAAAAAATAGTCCCCATCGGGAAATGATTCCCCAGTATTTACAACAGGCCCATGAATTATTAGGGGGAGAAACGGTTAAGCGACTGTCCCAAAGTGATTAAACGGGGTTTTAAATTTTTACGGTAAAAATAGAACTTGTAATCTTGGATTCTGACGACATCCTGAAGCCCGATGGTTTAAGCTGGGGTTGGGAATCAGTCTTCTCATACTCACTATTTTTATGTCTTTAAATCATCCCATTCTGACTGCGAGTTTTGCCATTATTGATCAAGAGGTGGCGACCCTTCCCCATACTTTAACGCCGGAACAATATGCGATCGCCCGGCGGGTGATTCACAGTACGGCAGATTTTGATTATTTACGGTTATTACGGTTTAGTCCTGATGTGATT
>JAYKIP010000393.1:0-7315 GCA_035286205.1 Merismopediaceae cyanobacterium | reverse complement strand
TATGTCAACTAAAGTTAATATTATGGCGGCATCCCTAGAAGAAGTGATTAATCGGGCTTATCAAGCGGCTCCCCCAACCTTACAAAAGCTCAAGTCCCAAACCTTAGGGGGTTACTATCTGTATTGTGCGGATATTAGTGTGTTGTATGCCAAAAGTTCCCAGGATTTAATTAATGCCCAAGGCTATTTTTGGAAAGCCGTGAGTATCCGTCCTCAAATTGCGTTGAATAAACATAGTTTTGCTGTTTTTGTCAAATCTCTGCTGGGATTAATCCTACCCAAAACCTGGACAAAAAAGCTCTTAGGAAAGGTACATAAGCCTGTGACCATTCCTGATCCTAGATTAGAAAATTCTAAATTACCAACCGGTCAAGACTCGTAAAAGATCAATGGGAGTGAGAACATCTACAATACTTCTAAAGACATCTCTAATATTGGTAACAGTTGAGTCATAACAAGCAACTCCATCATCGGGCATTAAAAAGGGGTTAGTTTCATCATTAGCTTCTCGCATTAAATCTTCGATTGCACTTTCATAGACTTTGGTGCTTCCTGTCAGGCGATCGGTTCTGACAAGAATGGCGTAACGATTAGCATTGGTTGCCTGGGTTCCTCCCACACAGTTGCCTGAAACCACCGCCTGGGAAAAGCGGGCTCCGTAGGGAAAAGTAATCGCATCGCGACTGACTGAGGCGCTGGCATTGCTAGTGGCAGGAACCGTTAAATTAGAAATCCGAATCTGTAACGCGGGTAAGGTAATCGGGGAAGGACGTACTAACTCATTTTGCCAAACACCTGTGGATGGAATGATGACGCGATCGCCCTGAATCAGGGGAATATTTTGGACAGGCTGTCCCAGAAAAATGCCTGAGAGATCCACTTTATAGGTCTGATTATTGCGAACCATCGTCACGTCCTTGAGATTGGCCAGGGGCGTAATGCCCGAAGCCGCCCGGATAGCCGCCACCAAAGTGCGTTCAGGGGCAATATCACCCGAAACGCGGTCTTTGCTCAAAGCTTGGTCAGAAGGCGATCGCACATTCAGCGCAACGGGGCCAGGGACAAAGACTGCTCCAGAAACATTGACCTCTGCACTCCCCCAAAGAACAATACTGACGCTAACTTGGGCGTAGTCAGCTTTAAACATTTTTTGTTTAATCAGTTGCTCACGAATTAACGCTTGCGCTTCCAACAGGGTCAACCCAGAAACCTTAAGTGGTGTTAGATAGGGAACTTGGATTTCTCCATTCAGATTGATCAAATACACCCCACTAAAAATTTCACCATCCGCCACCAGTACCCGAATTTGATCCCCAGGAGAAAGGGGAAAGGATTTCAAGGGGAGCGGCAAAATTTGGCGATTAAGAAGGGGATTGGAAGAATTGAAGGTAAAGGGTAAGGTATAGGTATTCCGATCCGGCAGACCTGAAGTATCCGCAACTAGCTGGGCGAACGGAGAAGATGCTTCACGTAATAGACTTTTGGCCGATGACTCCTCAGCCTTCACCCGTTGACTTTCACCTAGCAGATTCAGTAGTGCAAAACTAATACTTAGATAGATTAATAACTGACCCATTTCCCACAATCGCTTAATCTTGGCTCGTTTCGCTTGTTTTGTGTCCCTTCTGGGGAAAAATTTGGAGAAAACAAAGCTGACCAATTCTTTCTGATCGGGAGATTTAAGGAGCGGCTCAACATTACTGTAAGGTAAAATTTGCATATCTTGATCTAGCAACCTCCTTAAGCTTTAACTGTATAGACTATAAAAATATCAAGGTTTCATCCCCCCTGGGGCAATAAATGCGTCCCGTGAGCGACATTAACGTTTTATGCCGAAGACATTCCTACAAATTCCGCCTCCCTGGCTACAAAACTATCCTCCCCTACTGACTGCGGAATTAACCACCCGGAGTCAACCCTCGGCGGTAAACGAAGTTTTAGACTGGTTACAACAGGTTCGCCCTGAGTTTGTTCCTAGTCGTCCCTGGTTAGAATGTCAGACCGTCATTATTGAAGGGTTTGATAACGTTCTACAACACGCCCATCGGCATTTATCCCCCGAAACGGCGATCGCCCTCCGCTTAAGCGTTTATACTGAGGGAATGGAAATGGAAATTTGGGATTACGGAGAACCCTTTGATTTATCCCACGCTTTGCAACAGCTACCCGAAAAGCAGACTGAAGTGGCAGAACACGGCAGGGGTTTAATTTTAATGTGTCGAATTTTAGATTATATGACTTATACTCGTGCTGAGGATGGCCGTAATTATCTACGGATGATCAAAGCGTTTTAATTTTTCTCTTCTTGCCCTTTATTATCATTACTATCATTTATAATCCTATGACTCAACCAATTGCTATCATTAAAGCCCAAGGCGTTTTAGAAAAAGAGTATGGTGAACAACTACGCCAACAAATTGTAGAAACAGCTAATCAAGAAATCTCAGGAATTTTGTTAGATTTAAGTCAAATTTCCTTTATGAATAGCACGGGACTAGGTATTCTAGTTGCTGTTTATACGACCCTCAAAAAACAGGGAAAAGAACTATATTTATGTTCTTTAAATGAGCAACTTAAAATTATTTTTGAATTAACGTCAATGGATTCTTGCTTCAAAATTTATCCTGATTATCAAGCCTTTGAAAAAGCTACTAATTTTACTGATAAACCTCGTCTAACTTGAAACACATAGTTTTTATCTCTTCGCAAGGCGATCCCCCTAAATCCCCCTTAAAAAGGGGGGACTTGTCCCTGAAACGTATTTCAAAAAACTATAGTTCCCAAAATGGACGTGGTTTAAATAAATTTCTTGATGTTCTTGATCAAAGCCAAATTCGCCCGATAAGTTGAAATGATGAAAACTTTAATGCGGTACTTTATTTATGGTGTAGCAATGCTCGGAGCTAATGCTTTGGTCTGGGGAATATGTCTAGCTTACTTAAAAATTGCTCCTGTTCGTTATACCAGTCAATTTACCTTAATTGTACCCCGTTCTAATTCTAAAGCCGTTGCCAAGGTGGAAGGCGTAGGTCAGGTTGATGCCAATAGTGGAGAAGTCTTTGGATCTGAGTTTTCCGATCCGAGGAGTGACTATAACTATATCTTGGCATCCTATCCTTTTTTAGAAAGTGTTGCTAAATCCTTAAATATTTCAACAGGCGAATTAGGTCAACCGCGCACAAAAGCTATTGATAATTCGAGTTTATTAACCGTAGAAATTAAAGGTAAAACAGGTCAAGAAGCTCAACGAAAAGCATTAGCAATTTATCAAGTTTTTACCCAAAGAATTGACCAACTTAGACGAGAAGAAGAAAATCTCAGATCAGGGGCTTACCAACGCGACTTAGACCAAACCACTCAAGAATATAGGCAAGCAAGGGAAAAATTAATCCGTTTTCAAAAACAAACTGGTTTTAATTCCCCTGACCAAATTAATATGTTGGCCGCATCTATTGAAGAGTTTCGACGAGCAAAAGCTCAGGTGGATGCTGAACGCAGTGCCCTAGCGGAACAGTTAAATAAACTATCTATAAGTTTGGGAGTCAGTTCGAGTCAAGCGGTTCAGGCTTTTACACTCAGAGCGGATCGGCTTTTTCAGATTAGTTTAAAAGACTACACTGACGCGACTAATTATCTCAAAATTATTAGTAAAAAGTGGGGAGATAATCATCCTGAAATTATCAAAGCCCGTTCTCGCCAACTCGCCACAAGACTAGGAGTAGAACAACGGGGCAAACAGTTATTAGGTAAAACTTTTAATTTCGGACAACTCCCTTTGCTAAATTTGAACGAAGGGGCAGTTCTCGCTCGTGAAACGCTTTACGAAGATCTAATTAGTCTTAATGCTAAACAGGCCAGTCTAACGGCAAAGTCTCAGGAACTTCAACAAAAATTAACGATTTTTCAGAAACTCTATCGCCAATTGATCCTACAACGGGCTACCTACGAAGAACTCCAGCGTAATGCCCGCATTGCCGAAGCACTTTTTTCTTCAAATGTTACGGCATTAAAAGGCAAAGATGCTAATGCTTTTGCTTCTTACCCTCTCTTTCAGTTATTAGTTCCCCCTAATTTACCGGAAGAACCCACTACTCCGAAAAAAACCTTTGCTTATCTCGGAGCCGTTTTGGGTTCCTGCTTAGTGACAGGAGGCATCGGTATTCTTTTCTTTCGCAGTCTTCATCAACAGAAAAAACAAGCGATCGCCTCAAAAAATGAAACTGCACCTACTCCAGAAATGTCCTCAGACGTTCCTGAAATTTCTGCTCTTCCTGAAATATCCACCAATGGTAGAATAACTGAAGAGGCAATAGAGGCGACTTCCATTAATAATCCTGAGCCTGTGACGAGATCCCTATGAAACTCTACGCCATTTGTGTTGCTAAAAATGAAGATGACATTATCGCTCAGTGTTTAATGCACGCCTTATCATTCTGCGATCGCCTTTTCGTTATTGATAATGGTAGTAGTGACCAGACCTGGGAATTAGTCAAGCAGTTGGGTCAGGAGTATCCTCAAATTGTCCCTTTTTTACAGACTTCAGAACCCTTTCGAGATAGTATTCGCTCCCTGGTTTATAATCAATATCATCAAGAATTATCTGAGCAGGATTGGTGGTTACGCCTAGATGCTGATGAATTTTTAATCGAAAATCCCCGTCCTATTTTAGAAGAAGCCAATCAAGAAAAAGCGGATTTTGTTCAAGCCTGGCAAGCTCAGTTTTATTACACCAATCTGGATTATCAAAATTGGCAAGAAGGCAAAGAAAATCTAAGTCAGCCAATTAGCGATCGCCGTAGATATTATGCCATAGATTGGCGAGAATATCGCTTTTTTCGTAATCAACCCTATCAAGTTTGGGAAGAAGCAACCGCCCCCCAATGGCCGAATGGTTTGAAAAAAATTGCCTCTAAACGAGTTATTAATCGCCATTACCAATACCGTGATCCAGCGCAAATTGAAAAACGTTTAAAACAACGTTATGGCCATACTCAGTTTCAACACATTAAGACCACCGATTGGAAAACCGAAATTCGTTCTGCTCAAACTTTAGATTATTATCAACCCGGTCAACCGCTTAAAGTCCGAAAGTTTAAATTCTACCTGCAACGGATTTTCGGCAAATTCTTAGAAAAGCTTAAAAAGATTCCCTTACTCAAAAAATGGATCGCTTAATAACAACGGCGATCGCAGAACTCAGAAAATTGAGTTCCTTAGATTTCTAACGATAATAGGGTTCTACTTTTCAATTACTTAAAAAAAGTGATCGCCATATCAAATTTTTAAATTTTAGGAACATGAAAAATATTCCTATTAAAAATAAAAAGGTCAACACAGTTGAAAAAAGTTTGTTCTTGAGGTGATTGCTCAATATCATCTCGTAATTTAGACTGATAAAAACTTTCTTTCCTCAAGAAAGATTAACCCAGAAATGAAAATGCTAGAATACCATCATTGAAATCGTTATCGCTGATATTGGGTAAATTGCCCGGTAAATCTTCAAACCCAAAGATATTGTTCCCCCTTGACTGTAAATGTTCCGCGCCATCGGGATTTGCTGACCCAAAGGAAAAATAGGCTACCTCGTGGGTCATAAAGTTTTCTAAGGTTGCGGCTACATTGTCCGGATTTTTTGCTAAAAACGCCCGGATATTGTCTTGCAGACTTCCCCCTAAATTTCCCCCATTGGCAATCACAAAGGGCGCGTAGCGTTGACCCCCTTCCAACAAGACATCTCCTAATTCAGCGGCAGTAGTACTGGATTTGTCTCCTTCCCCACTGGCCCGCAAAATGAAGTTATTCACCACTTGACTGAGGGCAGTACGAGCATAACCAGTCTGTCCGGGTTGAATTAACTCGGTCACGTTGCCATCGCGATCTAAATCGAGGGTATCTAAAACGGCTCCGTTATTATCTGCTACTTTATAGAGACCGACAATGTTATTAAAGAAAGCTCCGGTCTGTTTAAGTTCTTCTTCATCAGCTTTGACCTGGATAGTACCGGGTAAGTTACTAAAATCTAAAACTAGAGCACCTCGTCCATTGCTATTATCTTTAAACTCCAATGTTTGGGGGCTAACGGGTTGATCGGGGAGATTGGTAATCTCTAAAGTGAAGTTAACCGTTGCGTCAGGAGTCGCATTCTGAGCAGGTTTTAGGGTTGCATCGGTAACCGCGATCGTCAGGTTATAGAGGTCTTGGGCTTCAAAGTCTGCCTCACCGATGAAGAATAATTCTTGACCCCGAATCTCGAAACTGCTCTGATCATTTCCCAGCAAAGAAAGGCTATTGGTTCCCAGAGCATCGTCGGTGATCTGAATATCGGCAACTTTGAAACCTTGACTGGTATCGGTATTTTCAATGAGTGTCTGAGTCGTATTGGTGAGAATGACGGCTGTTGGAGCTTCATTAACATCGGTGACATTTAAGGTAAAGTTCTGGGTCAGATCTGGGGTCGTTCCTACTGTTTCATCATCTACATTGACGGTCACTTCGTAACGATTTTGAGCTTCAAAGTTCAAGGTTCCACCGACGTAATAAAGAACCAGATCCCGAATTAAAAAGCGATCGCGATCGCGTCCCGTGAGGAACAGATTATTAGTACCTAAACCATCGTCTTCGATAGTGAGATCAGCGACTTTCAATTCTGGCGTAACATTTGCGTCTTCCGCTAACTCAGTAACAATATTCTGGAAAATCAGGGCTGTCGGAGCTTGATTGCTAGGAGTTTCATTGAGATCATTAACCGTAATGGTTAGGACTTTCTCAAATCCCAGTCCCCCTTGATCCGTTGTTTTGACTCGAATACTGTAATTATTTTGGGTTTCAAAGTCAGGAGAATTGTTAATTTGGAGTTGATTTCCCACAATCGAAAACGCGCTATTATCCGTTGCTCCATCCCCCGTTACCAAACTATAGGTAAAGCTATCTCCGGTATTAGGATCGGTCGTGGAAAACGTGCCGATTACACTATTTTCAGGGACATTTTCATCAATACTGGTGGCACTCAGTGTTAAGTTAGTTGGGGCTTCATTGAAACTTTCACTATTAATTTCATAAATGGTCGTTGTACCACTCACTTCATTGGCGACCACTAATAAAGCTTTACCGTTAGGACTCTCTTCGGCTTTGATAAAGGTCAAACCTTCGGGGCCTAAATCTCCGGCTTCGGGACTATTAGTGGCAACACTGAAATTGCGGTTGTTGAGATATTGGACAAACTGGGGGGTTTGGGGATTGCTTACGTCATACACCATGACCCCGCCGATCCGCTCTAAACCGATAAAGGCATAGCTACGACCTTCGATTTCCCCAA
>JAYKIP010000392.1:0-7416 GCA_035286205.1 Merismopediaceae cyanobacterium | reverse complement strand
TCTCCCTAAATCCCCCTTAAAAAGGGGAACTTATCCCTGAAATGTATCTAAAAAAATTACAGTTCCCAAAATGAACGGGGTTTAATAGTGTTTTAATAATGTTTTTATATTGGTTTGATTGGTCAGTTTTTCAGGCAAATTATCCTGATTTAATGAGGTTACTGTCCCTCGAAGAACAGCAAAAAGCCGCTCGTTTTAAGTTTGTGGCGGATCAATCTCGCTATACCATTTGTCGAGGAATTTTACGGTTATTATTAGCAGACTATTTGCAACAAGACCCCCAGACGATTCAGTTCTGTTATCATGCCCAGGGTAAACCTCTGCTTGATCCCCAATATCATGCTTCTCCGGTTTATTTTAATGTGTCCCATTCCCAGGCGTTAGGATTCATTGGGATTAGTGAACAACATTTGATCGGGGTAGATGTGGAATATCAGCGATCGCTGGATTGGCAGGCTCTCGCCCGGCGGTTTTTTTCTCCGGCGGAGCAAACACTCTTACATCACAGTCCTTTGGCCCAGCAGGAACCGCTCTTTTTTCAACTCTGGACAGCTAAGGAAGCCTACCTCAAGGCGATCGGAACTGGCTTAAGCGGTGGGTTAAATCAGGTGCAAATTGCTCTGAATCCGTTGCGTTTTCAATCCCTGGACGGTGATCCCCATTTAGCTCAACAGTGGCAACTCCAAGCCTTAACTCTCCAACCCGATTATGCGGCCGCGGTGGCGATCGCCCAACCCCAACCCCTCCCTTCCCCACTGATTGAACTAACCCCGCAAACCTTTCCTATTGCTTAAATTCCTGGTCATTATGAAACCATCCTCCGACTCTCTCGCCCCGGTTCCGTCCAAATGGTTAGCCTTAATTGGGGTGTGTTTAGGCGTGATGATGTACACCCTGGATGGCAGTATTGTCAATATTGCGGTGCCGACTTTTTTGCGGGTTTTTCAGACGGATTTTGTGACGGTGCAATGGGTAATTATTGGGTATTTATTGGTGATTATCTGCGGTCTTTTGGCGATCGCCCGGTTAGCGGAAGTCGTGGGACAAAAACGCATTTTTTTGATCGGGTTAGGGCTATTTACCCTGGGGTCTTTACTCTGTGGCTTGTCACCCAATATTTATAGCTTGATTGCTTTTCGCATTGTGCAGGGATTAGGGGCAGTTTGTATGGCGGCTTTAATGTCCGCAACGGTGGTGAGTACCTTTCCAAGTCATCAACTGGGACAGGCCCTCGGCATTGTGACCATGGCGGCAACCTTGGGAACCTCTTTGGGGCCGAGTCTGGGGGGCTTTTTGATTGCGACCTGGAGTTGGCGGGGCATTTTTTGGGTGAATTTACCCCTAGGGCTATTTGCTATTTTTTTAGTGAGTAAAACGTTACCTCAACAACCTTTCTTAAAAGCCCCTCGCTTAAGGTTTGATTGGGCTGGATTTTTATTGATGACGGTGGGTTTTATCAGTTTATTACTGGTAATTTTACAGGAGGATCATACACTGGCTTTACGGATCGGATATGGGGCATTAAGTGCGATCGCCTTCCTTTCCTTTGGCATTGTGGAATACCGGAGTTCCTTGCCTTTATTGGATCTAAGAATTTTTCGGACTCCGGCGGTGACCCTGGGGCTATTGGGTCGGTTTTTGTCCATGGTGATTAATGCGGGCTATCTTTTTATGACCCCTCTGTTTTTAGAATGGGTTTTAAACTATTCCCCAAAACAAACGGGTTTGTTATTAACGACAACGCCCATTATTGTGGGGATTACGGCTCCTATCTTCGGGAAATTATCGGATCGGTATGGTTCCACGTATTTTAATTTAGCGGGCTTAATGGGGATGGCGATCGCCCTGGGGATTATGAGTCGTTTTTCCCCTGGGATGACCTCCCTAGAATTTATTCTCTCGGTGGCTCCCTGGGGGTTAGGATTAGGAATGTTTAATGCTCCCAATAATAGCATTATTATGAAATCGGTTTCCCTCGAACACCACAATTTAGCCTCGGCTTTGTTGTCCTTATCTATTATGTTGGGTCAAGCCCTGGGGGTCAGTGTTTTAGGGGCCAGTTTCCATTATTTTGCCCGGCAAGCCAGCCCGAATGTTCTAGAACAAAGCTTAACCCAACTTCCCCCTACGGCGATCGCGGCGGGAATTACCCAAACTTTTCTTCTGGCCCTTTTACCGGTGATTGTTTTAATCCTTCTCAATCTTCGTTGGCAATTTTCCAAGAAACTTGATTCCTGACAGCTTAAGGCTCCGATGCTATCCGTTATAATGAATTTACCGTTTTTCCCTTGCCTATGGTTGCCTCTCCATCCTTACTCTGGCAGAAAGCCCTTGCTCAATTACAAGCGAGACTTTCAACCCCTGCTTTTGCCACCTGGATTGAATCGGCCCATTTACAGGCAGTTCAGGGAAATATAGTGATTATTGAAGTGGCTAATCCCTTTATTTTAAATCATTTACAGCGACATTATTTGCCCCTATTAACTGAGGTAATGAGTGATTTAATCGGCTCTCCAATGCAAGTACAACTAATCACCAAAGAGGGAGAACAAACCCTAGCGGCGAATACAGCATTAATCACAAAATTCGGGAAAAAAGAGAGTCCTAAAAACGCACAGTTAAATCCGAAATATACCTTTTCTCGGTTTGTGGTGGGGCCAACCAATCGTATGGCCCATGCGGCTTCTTTGGCGGTAGCAGAGTCACCAGGACGAGAATTTAATCCGCTTTTTCTTTGTGGGGGGGTGGGCTTAGGTAAAACCCATTTGATGCAGGCGATCGCCCACTATCGCTTAGAAATGTTTCCCACGGCCAAAGTCTTTTATGTCTCAACGGAACAGTTTACCAATGATTTAATTACAGCGATTCGTCAAGATAGCATGGAACGCTTTCGAGAACATTACCGGTCAGCGGATTTTTTATTAATTGATGATATTCAGTTTATTGAAGGTAAAGAGTTTACCCAGGAAGAGTTTTTTTATACGTTTAATACCCTCCATGAGGCGGGCAAGCAAATTGTTTTGGCATCGGATCGTCCCCCCAAACGCATTCCCAGTTTACAGGATCGCTTAATTTCTCGCTTTTCTATGGGCTTAATTGCTGATATTCAAGTCCCGGATTTAGAAACCCGCATGGCTATTTTGCAGAAAAAAGCCGAGTATGAAAATATGAATTTACCCAAGGAAGTCATTGAATATATTGCCACTAATTATACGGCGAATATTCGGGAGTTAGAGGGGGCTTTAATTCGGGCGATCGCCTATATTTCCTTGTCGGGAGTGGCTATGACCCTGCAAAATATTATTCCGGTATTAAATCCGCCCATTGAAAAAGTAGAAGCCTCCCCGTCGTTAATCTTAAAAATTGTGGCTCAGGCTTATCAAGTGACCGTAGAGGATATTAAAGGCAATTCCCGTCGTCGGGAGATTAGTATTGCGCGGCAAGTGGGGATGTATTTAATGCGACAACATACTAATTTAAGTCTGCCTCGAATTGGCGAAGAATTTGGGGGAAAAGACCATACAACAGTGATGTATAGTTGCGATAAGATTACACAATTACAACAAAAAGATTGGGAACTCAGTCAAACCCTATCGGAGTTAAGTGATCGCATTAATACGGCTAGTTTACAAGAGGAAAATCATGCTGGAAGCTCTACAATTTGAATTTATGCGTAATGCTTTACTGGCGGGCATTTTAGTCAGTTTGAGTTGTGGTATTATCGGCAGTTTAGTGGTGGTGAATCGCATGGTGTTTATTAGTGGCGGTGTTGCCCATGCGGCCTATGGAGGGATTGGCATTGCCTATTTTTTGCGACAAAATCCGGTCGTTGGGGCGATTATTTTTAGTATTTTTTCGGCCATGGGCATGGGGTGGTTACAACGACGAATGAAAGAAAGGGCAGATACTTTAATTGGGGTTTTATGGGCGGTGGGTATGGCGATTGGCATTATTTTTTTGGATTTAACGCCGGGTTATAAAACCGATTTAATGAGCTATTTGTTTGGCAGTATTTTGGCGGTTCCCCAGAGTGATTTATGGTTAATGGCAGTTATTGACGTGATGATTATGGGTTTTGTGATCGGTTTTTATAAGCCTTTATTAGCTCTCTCTTTTGATGAGACCTTTGCCACGATTCGTAATTTACCCGTTGAATTTCTTTACCTAGCGATGATGGCGGCGATCGCCTTAACTGTTGGCATGATGATGAAGGTGGTCGGTTTAATTATGGTGATTGCCTTATTAACGATCCCGGCAGCCATTAGTGGTCAGTACGTCAAAGATTTAAAAATGATGATGGTGATTGCATCGGCATTGGGTATGGTGTTTACAACTTTGGGGTTAGGATTATCCTATTTTTTAAACCTAACCTCTGGAGCAACCATTATTTTAGTCGCCAGTTTGACTTATTTTGGTCAGCTTTTTGGATCAAAATACCATCGCTTTTTCGGCAAGGTTTAACCTAATCTCTCACCAATTCTGACAAATAATGCTATGCTACAGTTTACCTCGATCTATTTTTTTAGGGCTAATCTATGCCATTAATCTGATTTAGCTTTCGGTCATCTTGATTTTTATAAAATTTAATGCGCTTTAAAACATCGAGGTATCTTCAAAATTATGGAAAAATCTTTTATTATTAATTCGAGTCGGACGCTCTATCATTGTGTATCGTCGCTGTTATTGTATCAATCGGTTTTTGAAAATCCTATTGGTCAGGCGTTTTTACATTTATTAAATACCCTACACCATCGCGAAAAAGAACAAATCTATAATTCAACCGCTTGTTTACAGGCCTACGGTGTTTGGTTTAAATTATTAGCGGCTAATCAACAAAGTTGGCAAGATTTCCTAATTCAGCAAATTCTCTGGAGTGATAATCCCTTTAGTCGTCAGGTACAAACTCAAGGTTTTCAGCATCTTTCCCCAGCTTTTTATCGAGCGGTCAAACATGATTTAGAAATTCTTC
Organism: Merismopediaceae cyanobacterium; assembly: GCA_035286205.1. Lineage (GTDB taxonomy): Bacteria > Cyanobacteriota > Cyanobacteriia > Cyanobacteriales > Microcystaceae > Woronichinia. The sequence goes on along the minus strand of JAYKIP010000392.1, from coordinate 2,447 downwards.
AAAATGTCTATCGTTGTGATTTTCCTCAGATTATCCAGTGGGTAGAAATTGCTTCTCAAACGTTGGCTAATATTATTCCCTGGGATTGTGAAAACCGTTTATCTAATTTTTTGAGTGATGCTCCGGATTGGACAGAAACTTTGGAGGATTTAGCTGATCACTATCAACAAAATGGTGTGGGACTTTTTGCTCGTTATCGTGCTTTTCGGTGGTCTCAAGGACAGTTGCAGGGGGTGAGTCATCCGGATACGATGTCCTTAAGTCATTTGGTGGGTTATGAAACGGCTAAAGCGCAATTAGTTCAGAATACGGAATGTTTATTGCACGGTTATCCTGCTTTAAATGTGTTGCTCTATGGCAGTCGTGGCAGTGGGAAATCCTCCCTGATTAAAGCTCTTTTAACGGAATATGGCGATCGCGGTTTACGGTTAATTGAAGTGCCCCAATCCGAGTTAGCTTCTTTGCCGGTCATTCTGGAGAGTATCCGCACGGTGCCGCAAAAATTTATTCTGTTTGTAGATGATTTATCCTTTGAGGAGGATAATGAAAGCTTTAAGGCATTAAAAGTGGTTTTAGAGGGCAATATTACTGCCGCTAGTCCTAATTTAGTGGTCTATGCAACTTCTAATCGTCGTCATTTAGTGCGGGAATTTTTTGGCGATCGCCCCCGTCCCCAGGATGCGGAAGAAATTCAAGCCTGGGATACCGTCCAGGAAAAATTATCCTTTAGCGATCGCTTTGGATTAACCTTAACCTTTGAACCGGCGGATCAAGCGACTTATCTGGAAATGGTGCAACATTTAGCCCAGCAAAGAAACCTCAATATTGACGTTGAAACATTGGCTTTTCGGGCCAAACAATGGGCCACTCGTCACAATGGGCGATCGGGTAGAACCGCTAAACAATTTATTGATTATTTACAGGGAGAATTGGCTTTAACCGCTCAATCCTAAAGCTTAGGAACTGCATTTCTCCCTAACGTTAACCCCAGAGATTAAATTAATAATTATTTTGCTGTTGTTGACGACGTTGTACGCCGACTTCATAGCCCTGGTCATACTGGGGAGAATTGCGGGGATTATCATATTTCGCGCCATTCATACCGTCCTGCACCCCTCGGTAATATTCCTCCTGGGGAGGAGCCGGAGCATAGCGTTGGGCTTCCTGACGTTGGGTACTATTGACGATCGCCCCCACTCCCACTGCGGCCCCGACACCGAGGAAAAAATCGCCCCAACTGGCGCGAGCGACGGTTGGATAAAAGGTCAAAGAACTCAGGGTAAAACAAGCGGTCAGGGTCACCAGGGAAAAAGATTTCATAGCTAAATTATCCAATCAAATCTAACAAAAACGGAATTAAAATAAAGCGATATTGAGTCTAAGTCTCAAGCACTTTTTACGGGTTTTTAGCAGGAGCTTTAGGGCGTTCTTCAATCCATCCCTGACTCTTAATAGAAATAACTTTGGGTTGATTATTGACCCAGGCAATGCGAAATATATCGGTTCCTGAACTAATAAACCGTTGACCCTCTTTAGACGTTAATTCTTTAGTAGTCATTCGGGTTGCGATCGCCAGTTGATTATCGGGGGTCATCCGAATGGTGAGATATTCGCTCAGGGTTTTGCGATTATTAATTTGCTCAAACATGGTGGCCAACAGTTGTTGATGAGCGGCGATACCTTCGATGGTGCTGGTCGTCGTTTTTCCCTGGGATTCCACCGCAATTTCGGAAACGGTGTAGGGTAAAAGATAACTCAGTAAAACGGCTTGATTTTCTTCCTGTTGGGCTTGATCAATGGCTTTGATCACGTCACGGACTTTTGCTTCTGTTAATTGATTATTGGTATTTTGGGCTATGAGGGGGGTCGCAGTTACGGAGGTAGGAACACTCATCATTGCTCCTCCTAGACCCAGCGCAAGAAGACTCAGCATTAAGCCAATATTACGGGTTATCATAGTTGAATCGGGCATTGAGTAAAATAGGGTAAAAATAACTCATTTTAGTTATAGCAACTTTTGGGTATCTGGGGATAAAGACATAGGGAAAAGTTTAGCGATTCATTCAGGGGGGAGGTAACAGCGAGTATTTCAGGGGCGATCGCCAGACAGTTGGCTCAAAAAGAGGAGTTGATCGGGTTTCTGTTTCCCCGAAGAGGAAGAATCCCGTTAAAATATCTACAGGTCAAATTTTACGATTGCGTTAACTGCGATGCCCCTTGATCCTCGTGCCGCTCTGTTTCGTTCTTTAGGGTTGTTTCCACTCCAACCGGATGACCCGGCCTATGTGCCTTGTGAATCGGTGCGGGGTGACATGGATGTATTACGGGAGTTAGGCGATACTATTGTGCTGTCGGGTGAGGAGGAGGGCTATACCTGTCAGCTATACACAGGAGCGCGGGGGTCAGGGAAATCCACTGAATTATTGCGCTTAAAGCAGTATTTAGAG
>JAYKIP010000391.1:0-8945 GCA_035286205.1 Merismopediaceae cyanobacterium | reverse complement strand
GAGTCAGTTCTGACGTTAGAAGCTCTGTTAACACCGCGATCGCCTGGGTTCCCATGTGACTCAGGGTTTGCACCGCGATCGCCTGAATATCCTCCTCCGGTGTCTGTTGCAATAAATGGGCTAGGGCGATCACCACCTCCGTCCGGGGCCAAGCCGCCAACATCTTTACCACGAACCACAGACGACCGGAGGAAATCTCCTGCTTTGCTAGATCTGCTAACAGGAAGGGTAAGCAACTGTCCCCTAATTTCGGCCACCATTTCGCCAATTCCCAACGGGTTTGGAAATCCTCTTCAGCCAAAATAGTTAAACCGATGGTTAATAGTTGATAGTGAAATTCAGCATCTAGGGAGAGTAGGGAGACCCCCGACGATTTCTCCAGTAAATTTTGCCAAGTTTGATTAATCCAGGGCCAATCTTGACGTTGATAGGCCACGAGGGTTTGTTGATAAAGCGTTGGGAGGGAATCCTGAGTAAAAGTCATGGGGAAAATTAAAACCCTTACTCCTAGGAATAAGGGCTATCAACTATTTTTAAAACTCAAGTTTTTTGTTTTTTCCCCCAACTTTCGGCTACTGCGTACACCTTCTCAAAAAAGACATGATTTTAGGTCTTATCCTCCTCAATCCTCCTGGGTAAAAGGGACTGATAACCATTAATTAGCTGGTTTTCCCCCTTTCAAAGGGGGGCTAGGGGGGATTTTAGGACTGAGGTGTATCTACAGACTTTAAGGTAGGGGAAGCCTAGGGGGAAGAAAACCCTACAGTTTCGTGCCGCACTCAGGACAAAAATGATTATTAAGCGCATTTTTCGCGCCACAGGTATGGCAAATAATCACTTCTCCTTTGGTGGATTGGGGGCGTTCTGGTAAACCCAACATTTGAGCATTGCTCTTGCCAGGGGCGACCATCGGATAGCAATTTTCGTCTTTTTTGACCTTCACATCTAAGAGCGCCGGGCCGTCGTGGGCTAATAATTCCGCGATCGCCGCCGCCAAATCCTGATGATCGGTTACTTCCAAACCCTTGATTCCGTAGGCTTGACAGAGTAGAGGAATACTGGGCATCCCTTCCTGCATATTAGAAGCCACATAATGCTCCTCATAGAAAGTTTCCTGCCACTGACGCACCATCCCCTGCCAACCATTATTCAGAATAATGGTCTTCACTTTAATATCGTATTGGGCGATCGTGCCTAACTCCTGCAAATTCATCTGGAAACTGGCATCCCCACTAATACAGATAACCTGCTCATCCGGCAGAGCCATTTTAGCCCCCATGGCCGCCGGTACCCCGTAACCCATCGTCCCCAAACCGGCACTGGAAATCCAACGGCGTGGCCCATTATTCAAAAATTGAGCGGCCCACATCTGGTGTTGACCCACATCAGTCGTGTAGTAGGCATAGGGAGCCTGACGACCTACTTCCACGATCACTTCCTGGGGAGAAATGGCCCCTGGATAATGGGGAGCGACGAGGGGATAATCTTCCCGCCATTGATTAATCCGGTTTAACCACGCCTTGGTGCGGGGGCCTTGGGTCGGAATAGCCATTTCTCGCGCCCGTTGTAGTAATTGCTCCAGAACGATCCGCACGTCGCCAACAATGGGAATATCCGGTTTGCGATTTTTACCCACTTCGGCAGGGTCAACATCCACATGAATGACCTTGGCCCGGGACGCAAATTCATCCAGTTTTCCGGTTACCCGGTCATCAAACCGTGCGCCTACGGCAATCAACAGATCACACTCACTCACGGCAAAGTTAGCATAGGCCGTGCCGTGCATCCCCAACATCCCTAAAGAGAGCGGGTTATGTTCATCAAAGGCTCCAATCCCCATTAAAGTCGTGGTCACGGGTAACTGGAACCGCTCCGCAAATTCTGCGACCTGGGCATGGGCATTGGCGGCGATCGCCCCACCCCCCACATAAAGCAAAGGACGTTCTGCCTGTTCAACTAACTGTAAAGCCGCATTAATCGAACGATGATTGGCCTTGATCGTGGGCCGATAACCCGGTAAATTCACTTCGCCCGGCTCAACGGGGAAATAATCACACTCTTCTAAACCGACATCCTTCGGCACATCAATTAACACCGGGCCCGGTCGTCCCGTACCGGCAATATGAAAAGCTTCTGCCACAATCCGGGCCATATCACTGGCACTGCGAACCACATAGGAATGCTTCACAATCGGTAAAGTAATGCCAAAAATATCAATTTCTTGGAAGGCATCACTCCCGATAAAGGGTCTTCCCACCTGCCCCGTGACAATCACCATCGGAATCGAATCCAAATGAGCCGTAGCGATCCCCGTTACCAGATTGGTTGCCCCTGGCCCCGACGTACCAAAACAAACCCCCACCTGACCGGTTGCTCTAGCATAACCATCCGCCGCATGGGAAGCCCCCTGTTCATGGCGGACAAGAATATGCTGGACACCGCCTCTCGCCGCCGCCCGGTAAAGTTCATCATAGATCGGTAAAATGGCACCGCCAGGATAACCGAAAATATGCTTGACACCGTGACGTTCTAGGCTGTCAATCAGGATATAAGCACCGCTACGACGTTGAATCGTGGGTAGGGAAGGGAGGGTTGGTTTAGGAAGAGAAGCGACCACAGGACAAACCGTTGTTGTTAGCGAAAGAACAATTTATTTCTATTTTAGGGTCGGTTTTTAGAAATGCAACGTAAAGAATCGTAACGAATTGGCGGTTTGGGGCCTGAAAGCGCGAGTAAAAACGGGATCAGGATAGACGCACCCTTCTGCCAAGCTCCGGCAAGCTCCGTTCTGGGATAGCCGCCAAAGATGCACGGTATTTGTATAAGCTGTGTATAACTTCATGTTTTTTTGCGTTTTCATCGGAAAATAGACGTGATCTTTAACAAGGCTTCCGAATAATAGAGTTTAGCTGGTAATTCATTCCTGAGAGCAATACGCCTGAAGGATTAACCGTGATTCTTGTCTATTTTTTGAGGGGCAGTTATGTTTGTTGAATCTTCGTCTTTAGTAAATTCTTTAGGGCTGAGCCTAGAAAATGCGCTTGGTTTATCGGCTCATCCTTTAAAAGTACCAACTTATTCAGCGAATCTCCTTGGACAAACAACGGCTTTAGAAACATCCGTCAAGCCCCTCGCCTTAGTGGCTCAAAAACAAACTTTAACTCCCTCCATGGAAGAGGATTTTTCGTTAATCGAGCGTGTTAAAAAACGTTGGTCAATGAACGTTAATACACTGGGGAATGATCAAGATTTTTTGACAGGATTATCGGCTAGTAATAAGGGGAATAATGAATCCACCCTAACGGCTTCCTCTACCGTCATCAATGCCCCTGATTTAGTCGTATCCAATATTGGGAGTCCGACAAGCGCGATCGCCGGAAATACGTTGAGCTTTAGAGTAACGGTTAAAAACCAAGGCAACGCCACCGCCGCCGCCAGTACTGCCGGGGTTTATCTTTCCCAGGATGGTAACTTAGACAGCAATGATCAATTATTGGGAACGGTGAATAACACTCAAATTAGTAGTAACAAAACGAATACCCAAACCTTTACGAAAACTTTAGATAGTGCGATTAATGCCGGCAATTATTATCTTCTGGTCAAAGCGGATAATAACAGTGTCGTTACTGAATCCAATGAAAATAATAATGTCTCTGCTAAAGCCCTGGCGATCGCCGCCTCTCCTCAGCCCGACTTGCAAGTTAATAACCTAGACGTAACTTCTATTTTAGATAATGGTACTAACGTTAACATTAATTATCAATTAAATAATAGCGGGGGAACAACTGCCAGTGCAAGTACGACAAAATTCTTTCTATCCAATGACACAGTATTTGATAGTTTAGATACCCAATTAGGGACGGATAATGTGGGGTCGTTAACCGCCGGTGCCAGCCAGAATCGCTCTGTCAGTTATACCTTAAGTTCTCCCTTAACCGCCGGTAATTATTATATTTTTGCTCAGGCTGATAGCAATAACACGGTGGTAGAAAGTAATGAAGGCAATAACTTAAGTAGCAATATCCTAACTGTTTCCACCTTGACGGATTGGTGTGCTCAAGTCTTCCAAGATGCAGAGTTACAAAGTCTGGCAACTAGCTTATTAGCGGACTATAACCTTTCCCGTCAAGATATGATGGACTTTTTCGCTAGTAGTAAAGATGGTGGTCTAGTAGATGCAACGGAGTTCAATGATTTACAGGATTTGGTCAGCCAAGGTCAAAGCCTCTTTGTGATGCCCGAATATGTTTTTAATTTAAGCAATAAAGTGGTCAATGGTGATACCGCCAATACCATGGCCGGCATTGGTAATTTAACCAGTGGTAGTAGTGACACCCAGATGACGGATTTAGTCAATAAATGGTTTTTAGGGCAAGACCGTCCCGACACCACCTATAACTATCAATACGTTCAGGGAAACCTCTTTAAAAATGGCACTGCCGTTAATGATATTAAGCAAGGAGTTGCCGGGGATTGCTATTTCTTAACAACCCTATCGGCGATCGCCCAGGACAAACCCAGTTATCTGCAAGAAATGTTTATTGACAACGGAGATGATACTTTTACTGTCAAATTTAAAAATAATGGCGTTAACGAATACGTCACCGTAGATCGCTATTTACCCACCAATGGATCGGGGAATTTAGTCTATGCCAGCTACGGAAGCAATTACACCAATACCGGCAATGAATTATGGGTCGCTTTAGCCGAAAAAGCCTATGCCCAATTAGCAGAATCCGGATGGAGTCGTCCTAATTACAACAGTTCCTATAATACCAATTCCTACGCGGCCTTAGATAGCGGCTGGATGGATTTAACCATACAACAAATCACCGGTTTAGCAACGGTAACGGTCACCCTCAGTCAAACCACCACTATGACCGCTAATCAATTAATTAACTTGGTCAATTCTAATCAATTACTAACGGTGGGCTTTGTTAATGGAGATGGGGGCGGCTTAGTGGTCAATAATCACGCCTATACCATTACCACCTATAACAGCACGAATCAAACTTTTTATCTAGATAATCCCTGGGGAACTAAAGATGCCCAACTGACCTGGGATCAATTAGTGAGCTTACAGGGCTTTCTACAATACACCACCACCTAATTCGTCGGGAGTCAACATCCCGCATTCAATTCTAATCGGATGAATTCCCCCAGCCTCTTGAAAAAGGAGGAGCCAATCCCTGGGGAATTTTTATAATTGATTCTGTTAGGCAACCAATAGGCTATTAATACCAGGAGAAATATCCATAACGTGCTATCATCATTTTATCCTCAATCAAGACAACAGTGAGGGGGAAAAATGTTAACCTTAGACCAAGCAATTCGCTTTCGTTTTTGGGAAGCCGGCTGTTTAATTTGGGTGGGAGCTAAAGACCTAGGGGGACTTTCCTACCTTGAATTTTGTCAGTTGATTTGGGGTGAGGATTTAGAGAAACTGCGTGAAGCGGTTATCCATCGCCGCCTATTGATTCCCCTCGATCTTTATCAAGATGATGGCTATTCGGTACGGCTACAAATGCAACCGTTAACCCCCCAGGAAGAAGAAGAATGGGTGGCCCGCGCTCGTTGGTATTTAGATTTAAGCCAAGGGCAAATGGTCATTTCGGGAATTGCCGACGGGGAAGAAGACGCATTTTTAACCCTGCCGATCGCCACCGATAGTACCGCCGTAGAAGAAGCCTTTCAGTGTTACATTGATGTGCCGCCGGGTCTTTATCAGGTAGAAATTTATAGTTTCGCTCCCTGGGATTTATCCACTGCTTGGCAACAAATTACTGGAGATGGCTTTTTTCCAACCAGTCCGGGCATTGAACCGGAATCACTACCGAATTACTTTAAACGCACTCGCCCCGGCCAGCAACCCCCACCTTGGATCGCCTTAGAACTGACGGAAGATAGTGAGCAAAAACAACAATTTTATCAACAATTAACGGACTTGCAATATGTTAATTTTATTATTAGGCTGACTTCTGAACTAACCGAGTTACCAACGGTAGAAATTAATGACAATGCGGCAGTTGCCTGGGAATTTCGCAAGCCCGAACGGTGTCCTTTAGGGATTTTAGAAAACCCGGAATCATGCCATGCTGATCGTTGAATTAAGAGCCGCTAAAATTCCCTGGATTGGCTATCTCGCTGTCCATTATTGGTATGGCATTATTCGCCCAGAACACAGCGATCGCTGGGAAGTTTGGCAAACCCCTGGGTTAAGCCGGGAGAGTTGGGGCCATCTCCACAAGAACTTAATGCCCGTGACGGCGGGAGTGGGGAATGGAGACAGTTGGATAGCGGCAGTTTGGGAAGGTGATCGCGCTTTACGATTAGCCCACATTATCGAAACTAGCCCAGAATATTATCCCTATTGTCGGCAATACCGTTATTTTCCCGGCCCCAATAGTAATACCTACGGTCAATGGGTTTTAGCCCAAGCGGGATTAGATTATCGCCTTGGCGTTAAAGCTTTGGGACAGCATTATCCGCAACTTTTGGGCTGGCCAACGTCTCGGTAGAAAATCTTTTTTTCCATTAGAGTAGAGAAAACAGCATCCACCCTCAGACAAGACTTTCCCTATGAATGTGACCACCAAACAACTGGGTCTGGCCTCCCTCCTACTTCTCCTTGGCGGCGGTTTAGGGATCGTCGGCGGCCATTATCTCGCGCCCCTGGTACTGTCGTCTGCTCGTCCTCCCAACCCATCTCTCATCCCAACCCAATTTAAACCGCTTCCCATCGGTAATGATAGTGGTAACCCCAATGATGTGAATTTTATTGCCAAGGCCGCCCAGAAAGTTGGCCCCGCCGTTGTCCGCATAGATGCCGCTAAAGCGATCGCGGATAATTCTCCCCCGGCGGAAATGCCCTTTGCCCAACCCTTTTTTCGCCGTTTTTTTGGTAAGGATGCTCCGATTCCCAGGGAACATATTGAACGGGGAACCGGCTCCGGTTTCATTCTTTCCTCGGATGGTAAATTGTTGACCAATGCCCATGTGGTGGAAGGTTCCGAGCAAGTGCGGGTCACCCTCAAAGATGGTCAAGTGTATGACGGTAAAGTGGTGGGGGTAGATGCCATGACCGATGTGGCGGTGGTGAAAATTGCGGCCAATAATTTGCCGACGGTGACCCTGGGAGATTCTAATCAGTTAATGCCCGGAGAGTGGGCGATCGCCATTGGGAATCCCATGGGGTTAGACAATACGGTAACAGTGGGAATCATTAGCGCGTTAGGACGATCCAGTTCCGAGGTAGGGGTTCCGGATAAACGGGTGCGTTTTATTCAAACCGATGCGGCCATTAATCCGGGTAATTCCGGCGGCCCCTTACTCAATGCCCAGGGAGAAGTGATCGGAGTCAATACCGCCATTCGCGCCGATGGCCAAGGACTAGGCTTTGCCATTCCCATTCAAACTGCCCAACGGATCGCCGAACAACTCTTTCAGGGGGGGAAAGTGGCCCATCCCTACCTGGGCATTCACATGGTGACCTTAAACCCGGATCTGAGGGAAGAACTGTCCCGCCAAAGCAATTTACCCTTCAAAGTTGACCAGGATACAGGGGTTTTAATTGTAGATGTGGCCAAAAATTCTCCCGCCGCCCAGGCCGGTTTCCAAGCTGGGGATATTATTTTAGCTGTTGGGGAACAGAAGGTACAAACTGCCGCCGATGTGCAGGAAAAGGTAGAAGCCAGTCAGATTGGCCAACCCTTAGCGGTGCAGATTAAACGCCAACAACAGGAACAGATCATTGCGGTGAGTCCGGGGGCTTTCCCTCAATAGGGGATCAAGATGCCTGAAACCAGGACTGTAAGAGGGGATCGCGCTCAGTGGTCAACCATTGGGCAAAATGACGGGCCAGGATCGGTGCGTACAAAATGGTACTACTAAAGCCGGTAAATAATTGTAGTCCTGCCCAGTTAGCCGCAGGGCCCATCAGGGGTTTGGGGGAGCCAGAAAAGGCCACGAGACAATGACAGAGTTCGGTGGGAATCTCAGCAAAAGCAGGTAAGAGATGGGCGATCGCCTGGTGTAATTGCTGTTTGAGGAGAGTAGAAGACGGTTGATAGTCGGGATTAGTGACCACCTGGCTGATTTGTCCGAGGTAACAATGGCGATCCAGAAATTGAATGGCTCCTGGCTCTAGGACTTCCCTTTGTACCGTATTATTCACCCGCTCCCAATCCAAAGAATGCGCCTGGGCTTCTAACGTTAACCGTTGAAATTTGGCCGGCATAATCAAACTTTTGAGAGTGAGATGAATTGGAGGTGTTTTTAATAAAAATGCCTGACTAAAATAGAGGGGTAAATTCACCCCATAGGATTGAAGTAAGGCACGATTTAATCCCCCGGCACAAAGAATCACCTGGGACGCAAAATAATCTTGATGCGTGGTTCTGACCCCCTGGATGGTTTCTCCGGCTGCCAACAGGTTTGTGACCTTTTCTAGGACAATCTTTCCCCCTAACCGTAAAAAGGCTTGGAGATAGGAATGCACCGTTTTTTCCGCGTGGAGATGACCGTGCGAAACCCGAAAGGCACCGGCGATCGCCTCTGGATTTAAGAGAGGTTCCACCGCCACCGCTTCATCCACCGTCAGGTAATCGGGGGGAATCCAACAGGATTGAAAATTTTGAGCAAGGGGTTCCGGCTCATCCTGGGGTGAGAGGGTCAATAACAGGTCTAATTCCCGGTATTCTGTCACCCCCTCCAATTCCGTCGCCAGTTGATTGAGTAGCCCTCGCCCTTCTTGACAGAGTTGTTTTTGCCAGGGCTGTTGACCCGCCCAATAGGGAACCCCACCATAGCTGTAATAGGTGGCATTCCGGGGCTGAGGGGCCTGTTCCAACAAAAGGACTTGATGACCTTGTTTTTGCAGTTCGTAGGCGATCGCGGCTCCAGTGATCCCCCCTCCAATCACGAGAAAATCGGCATTTTTCATCATT
>JAYKIP010000390.1:0-19500 GCA_035286205.1 Merismopediaceae cyanobacterium | reverse complement strand
GCTTTTTTAGCTAGTGGAGCCACTCAACCAGGCCAAGCTGTTACCTCTTTAGGTTCTACCCTCGTTTTAAAATTACTCAGTCAGACCTACGTGGAAGATTTTAGCTCAGGGATTTATAGCCATCGTTGGGGTAATCTCTGGTTAACAGGGGGGGCTTCTAATGCGGGCGGAGCGGTGTTCAAACAATTTTTCACAGAACACGAATTAATCACCTTAAGCCAACAGATTGATCCGTCTCAAGATAGCGGTTTGGACTATTACCCTCTTCCCCAAAAAGGCGATCGCTTTCCCATTAATGATCCGGATTTATTACCGCGCTTAGAACCCAAACCGGATAATCCTGTGGAATTTTTACAGGGGATTTTAGAGGGATTAAGTCGCATTGAAGCCCTGGGTTATCAAAAATTGCAGGCATTAGGAGCTTCTCCCTTAACTCAGGTTTATACGGCGGGGGGCGGTGCAAAAAATGTGACTTGGCAACACATTCGTCAACGGTATTTAGGAGTGCCAGTGACGGTTTCTCCCCACACAGAAGCGGCCTATGGTACGGCTTGTTTGGCTCGGAGCGGTTATGATTCGTTAGTCTGAACTCAAGCTTAAGCCAAGGTCAGGAAGTAAACGAATCGTTCCTCCAAAATTTTCATCGTCAGTACCAATCCATACCTGCTGACCCTTGGGGGTTTGGCGTAGGGTCAGAGCTTCAACTTTATAGCCCCTGATCTCCGCTAACGGTTTGGGTTTGGCCAAGGGTTTGATCGTCGGTTTTCCATCTTCACCTAATTGAAAGATGCCAACTTGCCATACTGAACTCGCAAAGGGGCCATTATCCTGATCCGGATCGTAGGCAGACGCTTGGTACAGGTTGCCCTGGTCATCGAGGGCTAAATCGGAAATCGCGCGAAATTGCGGATGGGGATCGGGGCTAGGATAACGAACCAAATTACAATCCCCTAGGCGAAAGGGTTGGAGAGAAAGGGTTGACCAACAAAGTTCTGTCGTGCCTTCTTTGCCCACACGCTCACCGTAGAGAAGATAGGTTTTTCCCTGTAATTCGGCGGCGGCAATGCCTTCTATATTGCGAATATTTTTAGGCCAATTGATCACGGCGATCGGGATTAAGGTATCTTGTTTCCATTCCAATAAAAAGAGTCGTCCCTGGGCGGTTTGTTCATAACCACTTTCTGCGGCAATCAAGTAATTGCTACGGGGAATCCGCGTTATACTTTCTAAGTCGCTAGGAGCATCGGTTTTCGCTCCCAGTTTTTCCCAATTCAGGGTTAAAGGTTGCCAAGTAGCTTGCTTATCCGTAATAGTTAACAGACTAATGGCGGGCTTTTTTCCTTGCTTGTCTTTGCTATCGTGAACACTCAGAAATTGTCCCCCTTCTAGCCAGGTTAAACCGCTCAGATTGGGTAAATTTAACAGGGATTCGGGCTTGGGAGATTGAGCGAAAGCCTGGGGCGGAGCGATCGCCTGGGAGAAAAAGATCCCCAATCCTAACACCAAACTAGAACTCAACTTGAGTAGCGGCTTGAGGGTTTGGCCCGGTCGGAAGGTTAGCCAAAGATAACGCAACATCACAAATCACTCCTTAATCGTTTCCTGAATAGTTGCCTGAATAGTTCTGGGTTGACAGCATCCCGCATCACTAACACCTCTGACGCAGATAAGTTAATAATTTCTCGAAATGCTGGGGAGGAGGGGCGATCGCCGTAATGCTTTCCTCCGTTACTGGATGAATCAGACTGAGTTGATAGGCATGGAGAGCCTGACCGGGTAATTTTACTGGGGCATGACCCGTACTGTAAACCGGATCCCCCAGAATCGGATGCCCCATTTGCTTACTATGAACCCGAATTTGATGGGTACGACCCGTTTCCAAGCGAAATTCTAACCAACTATAGTTTCCCAGGCGTTCCTTTAATTGCCAATGGGTAACGGCTTCTCGACCGCCTTTTTCCAGGGGAAGAATGGCCATTTTTTGACGATCCTGGGGATGACGACCGATAGGCAAATTCACCGTTCCCTCGGCCTTCTTAGGGTTACCGTGAACGATCCCCCAATAAATCCGTTGGGCCGTTTTGGCCTTGAGTTGGGCCTGTAAATGCTGAAAGGCTTGATCCGTCTTGGCAATGGCGATCGCCCCGGTGGTATCCTTATCCAGCCGATGTACAATGCCGGGTCTTTCTACCCCACCAATTCCCACCAGATCCGGACAGTGGGCCAACAGGGCATTCACTAACGTTCCATCGGGATGGCCGGGAGCCGGATGAACCACCAACCCCGCCGGTTTGTTGACAATAATTAACGAAGCATCTTCGTAAAGAATTTCCAGGGGAATCGGGGCCGCTGGCAACGCTAACGGTTGGGACGGTGGAATCGTGACCTGGAGGCGATCGCCTGGTTGAATAGGACGATGCTTATCAAGACAAATCTGGTGATTCACTTGAACCTGACCCTGTTCGATCAATTTTTGCAACCGCGATCGAGACAGATGGGGAAATTGATGAACTAAACCGCGATCAAGACGGTCAGCCGCCGTCATCACAACACTCTGTAAAATTTCTGGAGCCATGGGCAATAACGAAACCCGATAACGGTTATCTTCGTGCCCCAAAAGCGGGGGATTTAGCCGGCATCAACCCCAGTTATCTCAAGCATCCGGGTTAAAGCCCAACTAAACCACTTGCACACCATCGTCATCGAGAAACCTATTCTTCGTCTTCGTTGTCTTCGTCTTGGAAAACAAAACTCGAACGTCCCGTCAGAATAGATTTACCCAGGGAAAGGGCTTTTTGCGCTTCGAGGGCCGCTTGTCGTCTCCAGTTAGCACGACGTTGATCCCGTTTGGTTTTAGAGGTTTTCTTCTTAGGTACAGCCATCGGTTTAAGATGATAGAAAAATTGACAGCTTTCCTATTTTACGCTCTTAGGTTGATTATTGCACATTAGTCATGTTGCGATTTCTCACGATTGGCATCCACCACTACCGTTTTTTGCCACCTCTGACGGGAAATCCGACCGCTTTAGGTGCTTGGCAACAGCGTCTTGCCCAGGTCACGGGCCTGGCGCCTCAACAATCTCTCCTTTTGTGTGAAAAGCGTTTTTTTGGCTCGCTCCGGGTCATTTTTCCCAATCGCCACAATTTAGAGAAGGCGTTCGGTCGTCCCTGCTGGGGAGTCTTGTTCCAAGGCTATGCGATGCAATATCAGGGAGAGGATTATTTACTGCCCATTGATGCTCAACTGGCGGATATTACGACGACAGCCATTCCGTTGGGTCTGGTATTAACGGCTCTGGGGGCGAGAAATTCCCAACCGCGTTTACTTTGTTTGGATGTGGTGGCCCTGGGATTAGATAATCCCTTGAGCAATGAAGGGTTACTGCGGGCGAAACGCTTGGGGATTCATGTCATTGCCCGTTTTAATGGGCGGGGATCGGAACCGGGTCATCTGGGAGAGGGATTACTCGAAGCCTTGCAGTATTATCAACAATCGTTAACGTTGGAATTATTGGAATTGTATTTGCGGGAGAAGCGGCCTCCTCGCCCAGGTGAAGCGGCTTACATTGTTTTAACGGGCAACGGTAGTCATCCCCAAACACCTTTATTTCCGCCTAGGTCGCCCTTAACCCCAGCCTGGTTCCGTCGTCGGACTCGCTTGAATGACCCAGCACCTTTACCTTCTCCCTCCCAACCGTTGCGTTTCTTCCCGATAGCCGGTTGGTTCAGTGTGGGCTTGCTGAGTCTCTTGATGTTCGTCATGGTCTGGGCTATGGGTTGGTTACGGAATCCCCCGACTCCTCCCCAACCGGTGCGATCGCCCCCTACCCAGGCGGAACTAGCGGCGGCGGTTCAACGAGAACTCAACAGACACTATTTACAATGGCAACAGGCTTCGGTTTTTGTCCAGGCGATCGCCGATCTGCGAGCCGTCCCGCCCGATTCTCCCCTCTATCCGCCCGCGCAACAACAAATTTACCTTTGGAGTCAGATTATTTGGAATATTGCCCAAGCTCGTGCCCAGGTGGGTAATTTCCCGGATGCGATCGCGGCGGCTGAATTAGTTCCCAAGGATCAGAGGGATTTATACCAACAGGCTCAAGCGGCCATTCAACGATGGCGATCATCCCTGTAAATGATTTTAAATGTCTGGAAATGTCTGGAAATGCTTTAAATATTATGCTTTTTTACTGATTTTTTGGAGTTAACAAAATTTGCCATGAGTGATTTTATTAATAATTATAGTTTTCTCTTGATTTCGATGCTTTTGGGAGCCTTGTTAGGGTTATCGGTTTATCTGCCCCTGATGGCCGGTCAATTATCCCTTGCCAGTCCAGGCTTTTATGCCCTAGGGGGTTATATTGCGGCGATCGCCTCGACCAAACTCTTGCCGGTGTCCGGTTCGCTATTTCCCTTACCTTTTGTCCTGATTGAAGCCCTCATAACCATTATTTTGTCTGCAATTTTTGCCATTATTTTAGGCATTCCGGTCCTACGCCTGAAGGGGATTTATTTGGCGATCGCCACCATTGCCTTTGTGGAAATTTTACGGATTATCGCCCTCAATATTGAGATTACCGGGGGAGCCGTCGGCATTTTTGGCATTCCCCAACCCTTTACCACACAACTCGAATATCTTTGGCTGATTTTACCCCTCTTAGGATTCACCCTGTTGTTACTCTACCGGTTAGAAAAGGTGAGGGCCGGTCGTGCCTTGCGAGCCATTCGAGAGGATGAATTAGCCAGTAGTGCCATGGGCATTAATGCCACCTATTATAAAGTTTTAGTGTTTACCTTAAGTGCGGTTTTAGCCGGATTAGTGGGGGTAATTTCTGCCCATTTTTTAAATACCTGGAACGCCCGTCAAGGAACCTTTGATGCCAGTATTATTTTTCTTGCGTTCGTGCTGATTGGCGGCTCTCGTACCTTTATTGGGCCAGTGTTAGGGGGCATTGTTTTAACAGCTTTACCAGAGGTTTTAAGGGGCATGGCCGGGATTCCGGGTTTACCCACTCCCTTAGCCAGTTTTTTACAGGATGGTCGGCTCTTAATTTTTGGATTATTAATTGTTTTAGGCAGTATCTTTTATCCCCAGGGCATGATCACCCCGGAATTGTTAAAAAAACTAACCGCATTATTTCAAAGCCGCAATTTTACCCCATGGCTAAAACGCTAAATATTAACACGCTTAATGATACGGAAACGCGCTGATTTAACCCTTCCTTTTTCGCGGGGACATCACCGCATATTGATTGCGACCCGCCTCTTTCGCTTGGTATAAAGCTTGATCCGCTAACTCAATAAGCCGTTGTTGGCTCACTTTTAAGGCCGGTTGTTCCGGCGATAACTTAATACTGGCTATCCCAAAACTTAACGTCACATAATCACTAACAGGAGAAGCCTTATGGGGAATTTGTGAAGAAGCTAAATCCTGCTGGATTTTTTCGATCACGATAATGGCTTGCTCTGTCTTTGTATTTAAAAATGATAAAATAAATTCTTCGCCACCATAACGCGCCACAATATCCGTCGCCCTTTTGCAATGACGTTGAAGAGTCGCCGCGATTTGACGCAAACAGGAATCCCCCTTTTGATGACCATAATAATCATTATATTTTTTAAAAAAATCCACATCTACTAAAACCACCGAAATCCATTGCTTTTCTCGAATTGCCAGATTCCAATCCCTGGTAAAATACAATTCAAAAAAACGACGGTTCCCAATCCCTGTCAAAGGATCAATCACCGCTAAATTTCGTAATTCTTGATTCCGTTTTTCGAGTAAATTGCTGGTTAACTCAAAAATTTTTGCATGGGCAATCAAAAGTTGATGAATATCCAATAGGGCATAACCATTACCTTCTTGATAGACAATCAGAGGTTCATCAAAAAGATAATTTGATCTTTCTAATACCTTCTGCACTGCTTCACTAATCAGGGTATGGTCATTTAAAATGATATGCTCACTCTTCGTATATTGATAAAGCTGAAATAAAGAGCGGTCTAAAAATAATTCTAATCCAAAAGGACGACTCATTTGTTCTAAAATACGACGACGAGAAACCATCCCCACCAATTCCCCTTTTGCCATCAAGATAATTCCCGGTAATTTCGGATCGGCATTTAACCATTGAAGGGCTGTTCGCGCTTGACTATTGCAATCTAATTCACTCCCGTAAAGGGATAGATCTTTAAGTCTGGATTGAAGACCCAGGGTCTCAACGGTATATTGTTGTTTATCTCTCTCAGCATCCATTATCCCCTCTTCGGCAGAGGCTTGTCGTTATCCAGTTTTATTGCCCTGTCTTTAAAAAAGTATATGCTCTCAAGGTAAAGATTTGGTAAAGAACATCACTCCTTGCTTTAATGCTTTAGTTCTAGGGAGTCGAGCATCCTTCCGGCAGAAGGGGGGAGTCTTCGGCTTCCACTCGACCGGCCTTCATTAATAAAATTTAACAAGCTATTGACCTTTTCTTAATGTTTAGTCCTTACCATTGACCGTACACTTCACTTTAAGTACCCGAAATGCTATGGTTTTAATGCTCATTTTAGCGGTTTGTAAAGGGATCGGAGTAGCGGTTTTATTACTATTTTTAGGGGACTTTTTTTCGACCTTTTTTTACCATGTTCCTGAACATATTTTTGGCAAGTTTCATGCCTTAGTTCACCATAGCAATAATCGAAGTTTTTTACATTATGCCGTTTTAACCCGTAATCCTCTCGTTTTGATTGACGGTTTATTGGGCGCGTTACCCTACTTTATTTTTATTCCTTGGTTATGGCGGCTTTCTCCCTGGGGAACTATCCTCGGTTTATTGCTGGGAGAATTGCACGTGATTTGGCGACACGTATCCGTGATGGATTGGCAAACCCCTCCCAAACTTTTAAGGCTTTGCAATTTTTTACAAATTACGACTCCTGAACGCCATTGGCTACATCATCAAGATGCCAGGGTGGCTTTTGGTGATATTTTTAATTTTTTTGATCCTCCTGCCCAATGGTGGTTAAAGCAATTAACCTTTGTGAAATATAAACTGAAAGCCTCACATTCCCTGGGAAATTCATGATTGCTTCAGAGTCGGGGCGAAGCAATGATAGTGAAGAAATGATACTAGAGCTTGTCATAACTTACTACAATTGGCGATCCTAGTCTGATGGTATCTCTATCTTTTTAAGATAAGCGAAA
This sequence comes from Merismopediaceae cyanobacterium, assembly GCA_035286205.1. Lineage (GTDB taxonomy): Bacteria > Cyanobacteriota > Cyanobacteriia > Cyanobacteriales > Microcystaceae > Woronichinia. The sequence goes on along the minus strand of JAYKIP010000390.1, from coordinate 12,314 downwards.
TTAAAACCCATTACCCTCACCCACTTACCTAAATTTATGATGTCACAGTCCTTATCTATCCTGAAGCAAGCAAGCAATCTAGAACAATTACCCCTCGATAATTATCAGGTCAGTTTTGAAACCCCCACCGATCAGGTTAAGCAATATTTGATCAACCATCCAAATCTGTCTGGGGTCATGATTGTTCAGCATCAAAAAGTTATTGGCTCCATTACACGGCGAGCCTTATTTGAGAAATTGAGTAAAGAATTTAGCTATGCTCTTTATGGTGCTAAAGCCATTGGTTTCATGCTGAATAATCTGAATGAAGATGTTTTAAAGGTTCCTGCACAAACGTCAATTACGGATGCGGTTAAACTGTCATTTACTCGTCCAGCTAAGTCGGTTTATGATCCCATTGTGGTGATTAAAAATGGACAAGAGGTGGGGATGTTGGATTTTAGTCAACTGATTCTGGCTCAATCGGAACTATTCTCTTCGATGAATCAACAGTTAACGGAACAAGAACAAAAATTACGCAATTATACGGAGCGTCTTCAGGAGCAGGAAAAGAATGTTCGTCAGTATGCGTCTCAATTAGAATCTCAACGGAAAGATTTAAAACAACATAATGATTTGCTAGAAAGACAAAAAGCGGAACTCCATCAGAAAACAGAAGAGCTATCTCGTAAGAGTCAGGAATTATCCCAAAAGGCAGAAGAGTTATTACAGCAAAAAGCAGAAATTTCACTCTTAAATCAGCGTTTTGAAGAAGTGGGTTTACTCGTTTCCCAAGAAGGGGAGCATACCGTCAAAGAATTAACCCAGGGGGTAGATTCTGTTCTTCATCTAACGGAGAAAATTAATGAAGTTAGTAATGATTTTCAACAAAAATTAATTAGTATTGACCAGGGGAATGAATTGATCAATAAAGTCAGTAAACGAGTTGAAAACTTGTCTTTTCAAGCTTCTATTATTGGTTCCAGTTTGCCCTTAGATGAAAATAACAAGGTTCCTTTTAAGATGATTATTGAAGAAATTGAAAAATTAAGTGTACAAATTTTAGAAGCCAATACGACGATTAACACGATTGCTAAAGAGCTACGCTCTCGTATTAAACTATTGAATCAAATTGCGGGCGAAAATCAAGAGGTGGTTGACCGTCTTGCCCAATGTTCTCAGAAAACGGAAAATGCGCTGTCGAGTTTAGCTCAATTATTGTAGTCTATCGTGATTATAATGATTCCCGAAATTCCTCAATGCGGAGTTACCCCATCGGATTTTTCACGAGCCATTAGAAAACCATGAGAAAAGTTACGGTATCCTAAGAGATGATCAAGCGGGGGAGAAATAAACGATTCTCCGTCAGTCTCCAGCGAGTCAGTAATCATCAGGATGCTACCTACCCTCATTGTTTTCAGCTTTTTGTTGTTGATTTTGGCCTATATTTGGGGACATCCCCTTCTACGGTACTGGCAACATTACCGAATCCAACAGCGGCCTTTTCCTGAAGCCTGGCAAGCCCTCCTCGAACATCGTCTCTTTTTTTATGCTTATTTTCCCAGGGATTTACGACAAAAACTGCATGGTGCAATACAAGTTTTTTTGGCAGAAAAACAATTTATTGGTTGTCAGGGTCTAGTCATTACCGATGAAATGAAGTTAGTGATTGCGGCCCAGGCTTGTTTCATGTCTCTTCATCAACCGGAGGGTGATTATCCCCAATTGTCTATGATTCTGGTCTATCCTGGGATTTTTAAAATTCAACGACCGACGGCAGTGAATGAATATATTCTGGAGGAACAAACGGTGGTGGCCAGTGGTGAATCCTGGGGTAAAGAAGGTCAGGTGATTTTATCCTGGCAAACCATTCAAGCAGACTTAAAATCTCCCCAGGATGGCCATAATGTGATTTTCCATGAATTTGCCCATCAATTGGATCAGGCCCATGGCGGGGCCAATGGGGTTCCTCGTTTAAAAACCCAGGCGGATTACGATCGCTGGTCGAGAATTTTTACGGCGGAATATCAGCAATTATTGAGTCAACTGGGCCAGGGAATGTCAACGGTGATTGATCCCTATGGGGCAACGAATCCTGTAGAATTTTTTGCAGTGGTGACCGAAACGTTTTGGGAAAAGGCCCCGGCTCTGGCGCGAGATCATCGGCAATTATACGAACTGTTAAAAGATTTTTATCAATTCGATCCTCTGATTCTATGGTAACCATTATTTATTCTGATCACTTTCTGGATCATCAAACGGGAGCGACTCATCCGGAATGTCCTGAACGTTTGACGGCCATTACCCAGGCATTGAAAAAGACGACCTGGCAACCGCCCCTCCATTGGCAAGAACCCAGTCAACGGGAGGTTTTACCCTGGGTGAAAAAGGTGCATACCCAGAGTTATCTGCAAAAACTCCAGGCGATCGCTGGTCAGGGAGGGGGTTACTTAGATATGGATACCCCTCTATCGGCGGCCAGTTATGAGGTGGCGTTACTCGCGGTGGCGGCTTGGTTGGATGGCGTGGATCGGGTGTTAACGGCGAAAGAATCTACTTTTGTGTTGGCTCGTCCCCCCGGTCACCATGCGTTAGGTAGTACGGGCATGGGATTTTGCTTGTTAGCCAATGTGGCGATCGCGGCCCATTACGCCCTAGCTCAACCGGGGATTCAACGGGTGGGAATTGTGGATTGGGATGTGCATCACGGTAACGGCACAGAAGCCTTAGTGGAGAGTAATCCCCAGATTGCCTATTGTTCCCTTCATCAATTTCCCTTTTATCCCGGCACCGGCCAAGCCAGCGATCGCGGTCAATCCCAAAATGTGTTAAATATCCCCGTCAAAGCCGGCAGTGATATTCAAACCTATCAACAGGCTTTTACGACCCAGGTTTTGCCCTTTTTCCAAGCCTTTGATCCCCAGTTAATTCTTGTGAGTGCCGGTTATGATGCCAACGGGGCCGATCCCTTAGCCAATATGAACCTCCAACCCCAGGATTTTGGGCAATTTACCCGCTCTTTATTAACCTTAACGCCGCAACTGCTCCTCGGTTTAGAAGGGGGCTATCAACTAGAGGCTTTAGCTCAGTCCGTTGTGGAAACTTTGAAACCCTTAAATCAGGTCTAAGAAAGTTTAGCTTTTTTATCAGCCACCGCATGAATCATCGTTCCTGGGGCGATCGCCTAGGCCAATTCCGGCAATCCCTGACCGCTAATCAGTCCCTAGATTTTCGCCTCTTGAGTTGGGCGGCCCTGGTGGGTTTTTTGACCGGTGGTATAGGAACCTATTTACATCTAGGGGTTGAGGCCATTCTCGCCCAACGGGAACGGCTGGCCAATTTTTTGGTTCCCTATCCCTGGCTGTATTGGACAGTGCCTTGTTTGGTGACGATGGCCATGGTGGGTCTCAGTTTTACGCTGATGAGACGGTTTGCCCCGGAGACATCGGGAAGCGGCATTCCCCAAATCGAAGGACGGTTAATGGGATGGTTTCCCTTTCACTGGCAACGAATTTTACCGGTCAAATTTTTTGGCGGAATGTTATCCCTGGGCAGTGGCATGGCCGTCGGTTTTGAAGGGCCAACGATCCAAATTGGCGGCAGTGTGGGTCACATGATCAGTCAATGGTGTCGGGCCGATGCGGAACAAACCCGGATCTTAATTGCCGCCGGGGCCGGAGCCGGGCTAACCAGTGCCTTTAACGCCCCTTTAGCGGGGATTTTATTCATTACCGAGGAAGTCAGTCCCCATTTTGACTGTTGGCCCCTGGCCTATCGAGCCGTTATTGTCGCCAGCACGATCGCCACGATGGTTGAACGTTCCCTACGCGGCCAAAATGCCGTCATTGCCTTAACGAAATTTGACCGGGTGCCCCTGGAATCGCTTTGGATGTTTGTCCTCTTAGGGATTTTTTTCGGATTGATTGGCTATCTCTTCAATCGTTATCTCTTGCAGACCTTACAGTGGTTTAGTCAGTTGCCCCCTCTGCTCTATCGTTCGACCGGGTTATGGGTCGGGGCGGTGATTGGTTTTCTGAGTTTATTGCCCATTCCCTTAACGGGCAGTGGGGAAACTGTCGTACTCTGGGCGTTCAATAGTCAAGCACCGGGTCATGTTCTCCTCATCGTCTTTCTTCTACGCTTTGCGTTAACCCTCTTTTGCTACGGTTCCGGGGCCATTGGTGGAATTTTTGCCCCGATGTTGGCGATCGCCACGATTGGCAGTTTAGGCATTGCCAGGGAACTCCACCTCTGGTTTCCCACGCAAATTCCCCATCCTGGGGCCCTAGGCCTCGCCGGTATGGGAGCCTTAGTCGCCGCCACTGTGCAAGCTCCCCTAACCGCCATCCTGTTGACCATCGAAATGACCGATAACTTTTTCGTGATTCTGCCGCTTTTAGTGACCTGCCTAGTCTCCACCATGGTCGCCCAGGGACTCGGTTGCCGACCGATTTACACCCTCTTACAGGAAAGACTCAAACAGCATCCCAGACACTCCCACCATTCCTAAACCCCTAATCTACCGCCTCATAATCGCTAGAAATCGTTTCATCCGCATCAAAATCAAAATTCTCCTCATCTCCTTGGTACATCGGAGCCGTTTCCACATAGCCAGGGATGGTTTGGATCGTCGGAGCACCCATTCTCGGCATAGCCGGCACCCGTTGCGTCAGATTCTCTAGTTGTGTGCTAGTTTGCTCAAATAAACTATTATCTAGGGTCTCAAAGGGCCGTACACTTCCCACATTGGCCTGTTGATAGACCTCCGACCCAATGGTTAGGATCAGTTGACGAAATTCCTCAATTAACGCTTGAAGTTTTTCAACGGTGGTATTGGGGGTTCTGAGGGCCACCTCTAACTGCTCTTTTTTACGGCGACTTTCCTGCTTCACATCTTCTCGAATAAAATCGCTATTTTCCTTCAGCGTCGTTTCATAGGTATAGAACAAACTGTCGGCTTGGTTACGTAACTCGATCATGCGAATACGGCGACGGTCTTCCTCCGCATACTGTTCAGCCTCCTGGCGCATCCGGTCAATCTCATGGGATTTCAAACCGCCGGTATTACTAATAATCACACTCTGTTCCCGACCCGTCCCTTGATCCTGGGCCGAAACCTTTAAAATGCCATTCACATCTATTTCAAAACTCACCTCAATTTGTGGAACCCCACGCGGGGCAGGAGGAATCCCGGCCAACAGAAATTTTCCTAGGGTTTTATTATCCTTGGCCATCGCCCGTTCCCCTTGCAAAATGTGGATTTCGACCGACGTTTGACCATCGGCGGCTGTGGAAAAGACCTCGGATTTACTACTGGGAATGGTCGTATTCCGTTCAATAATCTTGGTAAAAACTTCCCCTAGGGTTTCAATCCCCAAAGAAAGCGGTGTTACATCTAACAACAAAACATCATCCACTTCTCCCCCTAACACGCCGGCCTGGATCGCGGCCCCCAGGGCCACCGCTTCATCCGGGTTAATCGAACGGTCTAACTGGCTATCGGGAAATAGTTGTTGAATAATACGTTGTACTGCCGGGATGCGGGTAGAGCCACCCACCAGAATAATCCGATGCACATCCTTGGGTTTTTTCTCACCGTCTTGAAGGGCTTGTTTGAGGGGTAATAGCGTCCCTTGTAATAATTCTTTGCTTAACTCTTCAAATTGGGTACGACTGAGTTCGGTTTCCAAGTGTTTGGGCCCCGTTTCATCCGCCGTGATAAAGGGTAAATTAATAGACGTATTCAGCAGACTAGAGAGTTCAATTTTGGCCTTTTCCGCCGCTTCCCGGAGCCGTTGCAGGGCCATTTTGTCGGAACTGAGGTCAATTTTCTCCTGGGTTTTGAAATTCTCCACCATCCAGCGCACAATTTTATTATCAAAATCATCGCCGCCTAAATGGTTATTACCGGACGTGGAAACCACTTCAAACACGCCGTTCCCCAGTTGGAGCAAGGACACATCAAACGTCCCTCCCCCCAGGTCAAACACCATGATCAATTCTTCCTGTTCCTGTTTATCTAAACCGTAGGCCAGGGCCGCCGCCGTGGGTTCATTGATAATGCGTAAAACCTCTAAGCCCGCAATGGTGCCTGCGTCTTTGGTGGCTTGCCTTTGGGCATCGGTAAAATAGGCGGGAACCGTGATCACGGCCTCGGTAACGGTTTCTCCCAAAAAGGCTTCCGCGTCGGCTTTCAGTTTTTGCAGGATCATCGAGGAAATTTCCTGGGCGGTGTGCTGTTGTCCGCGAATCTCCACGTTTACAGTATCGTCTCGGCCCTTCGTGCAGTTATAGGAAACCCGCGATCGCTCCTCCAGGGTCTCATCCCAGCGACGACCAATAAAGCGTTTAATACTATAGACCGTATTCTCAGCATTGGTCACTAATTGGCGTTTTGCCAGTTGGCCCACAAGCCGTTGATTGCCTTTTCCAAAACCCACAATACTAGGAGTCGTTCTCCCCCCCTCAGAATTGGGAATGACGATGGGCTTACCGCCTTCTAAAACGCCCACACAACTGTTGGTAGTGCCAAGGTCAATCCCAATAACTTTGCCCATAGTACTTATTTCAGAATAGATGCAGTTGATAGATGCAGTTTTAAGACAGGGAAGGGGTTAACATTTTGCCTGAAAACCGGATTTTCAGAGGGGACGGGCAAAACAAGAAAACCCCTTGAGGTGGTTAATTCCCGGACTCTGATGTTTCTGACGCTTCCCCTTCTGAGGGTATCACGGATTCTAAAGGCGCGGCAACTTTAACCATGGCATGACGGAGGATGATGTCCCCCAGTAAATACCCCCGTACCAATTCCTCCATAACTGTGCCTTCGGGATAGTCATTGGTCGGTTCCCGGAGCATGGCTTCATGGTAGGCCGGGTCAAAGGGTTGACCTTCGGGACGCATGGGGGAAACGCCTAATTTTTTCAGACCTTCGACGAGGCTTTTATAGACACTTTGATAGCTCTTATGGATGTCCATTTCCCCATCGGTGCTGGGTTTAATCTGGGTGCGGGCCCGCTCAAAGTTATCTACAACAGCGAGTAATTCGGTAATGGTTTTGGCCGTGATTTGTTTTTGTTGCTCTTCTTTTTCCCGTTGGGTGCGTTTGCGAAAGTTGTCAAATTCGGCCGCTAGGCTGACGTAGCGTTTTTTGTAGGTTTCGAGTTGCTCGTTGAGGTTAGCAACTTCCTTGAGTTGGGCGGCAAGTTCCTGTTGCAAGTTGGTAATGGCCTCTTCGGGATTAGTGATTTCTTCCGAGGGGGTTTCTGCCGATGCCTCCGGGGAGGAGGTGGGTTCATCGGGGGGATTCATTACCTCTACCGTTGCTGGGGTATCGGGCGTTTCCACCGTATCAGGGCTTACAGCATCAGGGATTACAGAAGGGTCTTGAGTCATTGCTGGGGAGAGAGATACGTCATTCATAGAACCAAGAATACTGAAAAAGAGCGTTAACGGACAACCCCGGAGCATATTGTTGGGGATTCTGCCACGAAAGCGATATTCAGAGAAATTCTCTTGTCCAGTTTAAAATAATTTTTAGACATCTCCCCTATTTCTTTAACACGGAGGGAATGGGTTGGCACTCATTGAGCGTTGTGATGGGGAGCAGTGTTGTGGGTTTCAGAAAGTTATCACCCTAGAAGCCGTTGGATTCGGTTTAATCAGTCTCAGATCCCGAATTACGCTTTAAGATAAAAGTTGCTCTTTTGATTTTCCCTGTCCTATGGTTACTTCCCTCAAGTATGCCTACTTTCCTGGTTGTGTTGCCCAGGGGGCCTGCCGCGAACTTCACCAGTCCACGATCGCCTTGAGTCGCCAGCTAGGGATGGAATTGGTGGAATTAAAACAGGCGGCTTGTTGTGGATCGGGGACATTTAAGGAAGATTCCCAACTGTTGGAAGATACGGTGAATGCTCGCAATATTGCCCTAGCAGAATCCTTAAACTTGCCGTTGTTAACCCATTGCAGTACCTGTCAGGGAGTCATCGGCCATGTGGATGAACGTTTAAAGGCTTGTCAAACAGAAGATCCAGGCTATCTGGAACAAGTGAATGGTTATTTGCAAAAGGAGCATTGTTCTCCCTATCGGGGGTCTAGCCGTGTGACCCATATTTTGTGGGCCTTGATCGAGGATTACGGCTTGGAAGCTCTACAAAAGCGGGTGAATCAACGGTTAACGGGGTTAAATTGTGCGGCGTTTTATGGCTGTTACCTGTTACGGGGGCAAAAGCAAGTACCGGAAGCCAATCCCCTCAATCCCCAATCCCTGGAACGCATTTTTCAAGTGGTGGGAGCCAATCCGATCGACTATTCGGGTCGTACCCAGTGTTGTGGTTGGCCCATTTCTAGTTATGCGACCCCCCAATCTTTTCAGTTAGCGGGGAACCATTTACAGGCGGCGATCGCGGCGGGGGCCGATTGTTTAGTCACGCCCTGTCCGTTGTGTCATTTACAGTTAGATTCCCGGCAGCCGGAAATTGCTAAGGTATTGGGTGAACCTTTGGCCATCCCAGTCTTACATTTGCCCCAGTTGGTGGGATTAGCCGTTGGCATTGACCCGGAAGATTTGGGGTTAGAACGTCATATTGTCCCCACTCGTCCCCTGTTAGAAAAGTTAGGGTTAGTCTAGGGTTTTTCCTTCACTTCAGCATAATAGCCCTGGGTTTCACGCTCTAAATCCTTGGCTCCGGGTCGGGGGATCAGAATGGTTTCCCGCCAAGGGGCAAAAAGGGGTAAGAGGGCTAATCCGGGCAATGAAGCTATAAAACTCAACAGAAAAAATAAGGGCCAACCGGTACTTTTGGCGATCGCCCCGGCGGGAGAAACCACAATATTTTGGCTAAAGGCATACAAACTAGAGAGGAGGGCATATTGGGTCGCTGAATATTCTTGATTACAAAGACTCATAAAGAATGCCAGAAAAGCGGCGGTTCCTAAGCCAGCACAGAAATTTTCCACATTAATCGTCAAAATCATTAAGGGATAGTTTTGACCGGCATTGGCTAGGGCTAAATAGGCAAGATTACTAATGGCTTGAAAACCGCCAAAAATCCAGAGAGACCGATTAATCCCCCAGCGACTTAAGAAAACGCCCCCCGATAAAGTCCCCACAATTGTCGCAATAATGCCCATCCCCCCTTTAATCGCTCCAATATCGGTTTGACTAAAGCCAATATTTAAGAGAAAAGGAGTTGACATATTGTTGGCGATCGCATCCCCTAATTTATAAAGGACGATAAACACCAAAATCATTAACCCGGAAGCCACACCTTTACGCTGGAAAAAATCCAGAAAAGGTTCAATGACGGCCGCCCTTAGGGTGTCCGGGGTGGGGGAAGCCTCCGGTTCCGGGGCAAAGTAGGATGCGAGAATACCAATGCCCATCAACGCCGCCAGGAACCAATAGACCTGACCCCAGGGAATCCGATCCGCCAAAATCAACGCCAGTGAACCGGTGACTAATAAAGCCATCCGATACCCTAAAACAAAAACGGCGACCCCGGCCCCCATATCATTGGCTTTTTGCAGATTGCCTTGATCCGTTTTATTGAGGGTTTGGATTTCCTGGGGGCTAAGTTTTTTGAGAGCCTCCAGATTATCGGATTGTTGATCCGGGGGCGGTAAAATATCCACGCGATAGGCATCGGCCGCAATATCCTGGGTGGCACTAAAGAGCGCAATAAACACCGCATTAATAGCCAAGAGATCCAACGCCGTGCGCGGATTTTGGAACCCCATGGCCCCGATCGCCAACACTAAACCGATTTGGGTCAGCACCAGCCATCCCCGTCTCCGTCCCAAAAAAGGCGGGATATAACGATCTAAGAGCGGCGACCACAGAAATTTTAAACTGTAGGGAATCCCCACCAAACTCACCAAACCGATCTGGGTCAGATCCACCTTTTCGGTTGTCATCCAAGCTTGCAGGGTTTGACTGGTCAAAAATAACGGCAAACCTGACGCAAACCCGATCAATAATAGGGCTGACATTTTCCGACTTTGAAAAACTTGTAACCAATGAGCAGTCATAGAAACCTAAAATAGGGGAGGATTGATCGGCGGTTAAAGCGCAGATTTTGGCAGAGATTTTTGCGGGTTAGTATAACGCTTTGGCCTAACCCAGACAAAAAATCGGTGGAAGTTTTTCAGTCTTAGAGGATTTCGGGCACACTGTAAAGAGCCAGGGAGGGAGCAAGATTTAATCCACGAATAACGACATAATACGTCACTATGCGCTAGAATAGAATTGCTGAATTGAGGAATTTATTATCACAAAATATGTTAAACCCAAAACCGCAGCAGGAATGCTTGGAGTCCACGTCCGAACCCTTGTTAAGTGGGAACAGGAAGGGAAAATCCAAGCAATTAAAACACCATCGGGGCAACGGCGATATGACATTGACTCCTACACTGGAAAATATGTTGAGCCAACTAGAGCTACCGTTATTTACGCTCGTGTCAGTAGTAGGGGACAATCCGAAGACCTCTCAAGGCAAGTTGCTGTTCTCCAAGAAAAGTACCCGCAAGCGGAAGTCGTCAGCGAAATCGGTGGTGGACTCAATTTCAAACGACAAAAACTTACAGCCTTACTGGAACGAGTTATGTCTGGAGGTGTCGCAACAATTGTGGTCGCTCACCAAGACAGGCTTGCCCGATTTGGATTTGATTGGCTTGATTGGTTCTGCCGAAAATTTGGATGTTCAATCGTGGTTCTCAATGAAACAAATCTCTCTCCTGAAGCAGAGATGGTTGAAGACATCCTTGCCATCCTCCATTGCTTCTCAAGCCGACTATACGGACTCCGAAAGTACAAAACTCAGATCAAGAAAGATAAAAGTCTATCCCAGTGTGGAGTTGAAGACACAGTGGAATAAATGGGTAGCGGCTTGTCGCTATTGTTTCAATCAAGCCATTGACTATCAAAAAAAAAATGGCAGGATTGGCAAAGGTAAGCTAAGGAATATCATCATGCAATCCGAGCTTCCTCAATGGGTAAAAGACACCCCTTGTCATATTAGGCAAAATGCTATTTTTGATGCTCACCAAGCCTATACTGCCAGTCGAGATTGTAAATTCAGAAGTTGTAAAGCTCCGAGGCAAACAATCAAGTTTAACAACTGCAATTTTAGTCATGGAACATGGTATCCCTTGCGAACAAAGGGTCTTGGTTTCGTCTCTTCAGAAGTAATTCCCGATGCTAGTCTTTATGCGACTCAACTAATCAAGGACAAGTCGGGAGACTGGTTCTGTGTCTTTCTTGAGGAAGCAAAGCCGATAGCCCAACAAGAGAATCGCATCATTGCTCTTGACCCAGGAGTAAGGACTTTCCTGACGGGATTTGATGGACAGAACTTCCTCGAAGTCGGTTCTTCAGACATGGGGAGAATCAATAGGCTATGCAAATATCTTGATGAACTAATGAGTCGAATTAGCTTGTCAAAAGCCGCCAAGGAACGACAAAAGATGAGAAAGGCAGCGTCTCGATTAAGAAGTAAAATTCGCAACTTAGTTGACGACTGCCATAAAAAGACAGCAAGTTACCTTGCGAAAAACTATCAGGTTATCCTGCTACCAAAGTTTGAAACATCAGAAATGACTAATCGTTCCAAGCGCAAAATCAGGAGTAAAACTGCCCGACAAATGTTGACATGGGCGCATTATCGGTTCAAACAAGTCCTTAAAAATAAAGCTGAGTTAAGTGGCTGTCAAGTAATTGACGTGACAGAGGAATTTACCAGCAAAACTTGTACGAAATGCGGGCATATCCACACCAAATTAGGTGGTTCCAAGGTTTTTCGCTGCCCCGTTTGTGATCATGTTATTCCACGCGATTGGAATGGTGCTTTGGGCATTATGCTCAAGGCTTTGTCGGGTACGACCTTCACTCTCAGCAACGAGGGTAATGCTATTGTTGCAAAATGCGGTAATACACAGCTTTCTGTCGCATAAATGTATCAGATTAAACTTGATAGGTTAATGCTTCGGGGTCAATGCCCCAGTTGATCCAGGTAATCGCCTGACGCGCTCCTCGTAGATGGGGGGGAACACGCAACCCATGGATTTTGTGGGTACTGGGACAGGTCATTTTTAATAAGAGCACTGGCTCATCACTGATCGGATCTTGAACTTTCAAGAGTTCATACCCTTGCCAATAATCGAGGGTTTCAACGGCTAATTCCTGGCAAATACGAGCATAACCGAGACCTTGAATTAAGGCACTACGAACTTGTGCATTGTTTTCCGTTAGTAACCAGTCAGTTTGCCAATGGGTTGAAGGAATTTGATATTTTTCCGGTAAGGCAACACCATGGAAAAAATAGAATCCTGTGCCATCC
>JAYKIP010000389.1:0-6068 GCA_035286205.1 Merismopediaceae cyanobacterium | reverse complement strand
TAAACAGGACGGAAACTGGGAACCACTAACTCGCTATCTTGCTTAGTGAGCTTGTTGTAAAGTTTTTCCGTATTGGGGAAATTCGCTGCCGGTAACGTGGGGAAACGACGGTAGGGAACCGTATCTTCACCAAAGACCTGTAAATACTCCATGCTATTGAGCATCGAAGTAATAAAGCCCCGGACCCCTGCACTCGCCAGAATTTGGTTATACTTCTGAATTTCCTTTTGATTTAACGGCGCACGACCAAGGAAATGCTTCGTCCCCATTTCGATTACCTTGGTATTCGGGTAGGGAGCATAGAACTCTTTGATATAAAGATCCGAAGTCCCTAACCTTTCGATAAACTCTTTCACCGTAATTTCGGCATTACTGAGTTTACTTTCCAGAGCCGTAAATTCCGCCTGGATGATATAGGGGTCTAAATCCCGTTCAAAGACCTGACGATAGGCCGCCCGGATGGTGTTTTGTACCGCCACTTTATCCAAGTTAGAAAGCAACTTGAAGACCTTGCTTTGGGAACGTTGAGCCGAAACCCCTTGGCTAATCCGCGATTGAATATCGGGTTCCGTCCGCATTTCGGTGACTTGTCCCAACTCAATAAAGCGAGGTGTCGTTTCCTGGGTATTTTTCGCCCCCACATCTTCCCGTAAGGCTCCTACCCTCAGCGATCGCATCGCCAAACCACCAGGTGTCAAATACCGCTCGTAGGGAATCGTATCTTCCCCAAAAGCCTCTTCGTATTCCTTACTGTCAACCATGGCATCCACCAGGGCATAAAACCCTTTCTTAGAAGCCAAATCAAAGTAAGCATTCATTTCCTGACGACCGTAGGTGGGACGGCCTAACAGACGACGATGAATATACTCGATCGCCTTACAAACGTAGTGGGGAGTCCAATAGAGCTTCAGGAACAATTCCGACTTAGCCAAGCGTTTGATGAACTCGCGCACCGAAATATCGCCATTTTCTAGCTGAATTTCTGCCACCGAGAGCCGTTGACCCTCATAGACATCCCGACCAAATACCTGACGATAGGCCGCCCGGATCACCGCCTGGGTTGAATTTTCGCCGAATTTAACGCTGGCCCCGTTACTGCTACCCGGTAACTCATTATTTAAACGAATCACCTTGGCTCCCAGGGAACCCGGCTGTTCACCCCGCGCTCCGGGATTACTGAGTTGATTATTAATCCCCGGCCCACGATGGATCAAAATCCGACGGGTATCTTTGCCAAAGGGAGCCGGACGAGTATTGGGATTCCGGGTTTCTTTCGGGAAGATCGCCCCAAATTGAATTTCCAGGGGATCATTACCCGCCCCATAAACGTGCTGATCGGGCAGGGGACGATTATATTTCGCGTAGGTGGTGATAAATTGTGGAACCTTGCGGAACGGCGCACTGTAATTAAACAGGTCTTGCTGCATCCCCCAATTACGGCATTCCTGGGCTTCCACCCCTAAACCGCGCAGATAGGGAACCGTCTCTTCGCCAAAATAATCCGAGTATTCCTGGGAGTCCACCAGGGCATCAATTAACGCCCCTAAACCGCCACTGGAAACAATCGCAAAATATTTCTGCACTTCCTCACGGGAGCTAGGCCCACGTCCCAGGAAATGACGAAACGCCAATTCTAAAGCCCGACTATTAATAAAGGGTTCGTAAAACTGTTGCCGATAAAGGGGCGACTTCCCTAAACGACGGACAAACTCTTTGGTAGAAATCTCGTTATTTTTAAATTTCGATTCCAGATCAGATATCGAGAGACTATAGGCGCGGGTAATATCCCGTTCAAAAATCTGCCGATAGGCCGCTTTGACCACTGCTGTTTTTTCTGCGGAGGATAAACCGGGTTTCATCACAAATTTCTGCCGTTTTTCCGCCGCATTGAAATAGCTTTGGGGCAGTTCTAAGCCTTGAATATCATCGGAGGGGCCTTGACGCAGTTTCGTGGCTGGGGTCGGAGCCTTAAACTCATTTAAAAGGATATTAAAGTAATCCGAAACGATTTGTAACGCCTCTTGATTGTTGCGGAAGTAATCTAAGGAAGAAGCCCGCATTTCCTGAATGGCGACAATGGTGGCATCAATGGAACAAGCATTCTCAATGACTTCTTTGAGGCCGCGAGTATTGACCACAATGATATTAGGATCACCGGCAACGATCGCATAGGTCACATAGCGCAGGAACCAGGACATATCCCGCAGAGACTTCTGCATATTGCTGGGGCCATAGCGAGCAATATTAATGGGACGGAAACCGGGAGGGGTGGGGCCCGCACTATTAAAAACGGTTCTTAAGCCGCCAAAGAGACCACTACCACTGCCTGCACTTTCGGCATAGGTAATATTCCCCAATTTCATCCCCTCTTTCACGGAGATTGCACCACCCACTGCACCACTGGCCGCCATCGCTGGGACAGCCACCGGGGGCTTTTCTAAATAAGCCATGGGAGACCCCCCCGTAAAAATACGGTTAGCCGCCCTGGACACAATCAAATCCGCGTTCTGGGTCAGGATTTCAGCAATCCCTAACCGCAGTTCGCCCGATTGAAAATAGGTTGTTAACTCGTTTAATTCTGCCCGTTCTAAAAAGCGATCCTGTTGTTCAGCTTGCGTAATGGCTGAGACGGGAACGGTTTGATAGAGTTGGGGGCGGGCTAAGGAGCTACCACCACTTGCCTTTACACTCATTGGATTTCAACTATCTCCCATTAACAAAATTGCGTTTGCCTAAAACGAGGATATACAACGGCCCCGACCAGGCGGAATAAAAGTAAATCGTTAAAATGAATCAGCATCTAGCTTAGACTGTTTGGGGGATCACCAGAGCCTCTGTTAAGTTTTATTTCGATTTTTTAATTGATTCGTTACGTTCCGTCCCCTACCTCTATATTCTTTCGGGGGAAGGGTTTTCTCGCGCCTGGTGGTTGGGTTTCTAGTGGGGCAGTCTTCACCAGGGGCGATCACCATAGGGAAAATTTTAGATTTATACAGGCAAGATGCCTGTTCCACTGTTTTTTGGCGGTCATTTTAGGCGACTATTGGGCCAGACCTTTGGCTCGCTCAATCCAGTCCTGACCCACCTGCACCGTCACATCGGAAATGAGATAGCCGTTACTATCAATTAAGACTTCCCCTAGGCCTAAATCTGCCCGTACCTTAGCCGCCCCTTGCTGATCTCCCTGGGGGGCAATAATCCTCGTGGTCTGTAACGGTTGGGGCCAACTGTCCACCAGAAAAACCTGGGTGTAACCGGCCTGACGGAGATAATTGGCTAATCGTTGGGCCGCGTCCGGTTGATTGGGTTGACTTTGGATGGCAATGCGGAGAGGGGGAGATGCTTCGAGGGAAAGATCGCTGTCCGGGGTAACCGGATCACCAAAGGTATTATCGGCGTATTGATTGGATGGCTCAAACGGGCGATCGCCTTCAGCATTGGCGGCATCTTCGGCATTCACAGAATTGATAGAACTTAAAGTTGCATCGTTGGGGACTTCATCGGCGGGATCGAGAGGCGCATTCCAACTCGCTTCCCAGACGGTTAAACCAAAATATTGACGCATAAGAGTTTCTAGCTTGGCCGTATTCGGTAACCAATAACTCACACCGCGACGACCATTACCATTGGGATAGCCTGGTAGCATTAACATCTGGATATTGCTCCGGTCAGTCTTGGCTGTAAACCCGGCGATCGCCACTAACTCTTCAAGGGTCAGATTTGTATCAATATGGGATTGCACAATCGCCAGAATTTCCGGCAGTTTTAAAATCGTTTGGGGTTTAAGGGACTGTTCCATCAAAGCGCGAGTCACCATCTGTTGCCGTTGAATGCGCCCAATATCTCCCATCGCATCCTTACGGAACCGTAATAATTGCAGGGTTTGATTGCCATTTAAATGCTGTTCTCCCTCTTGCAAATTGATATAGAGGTGTTGACTATCATCTTGATACTTCATCCGTTTCGGCACATAAACCGTGACTCCACCTAGAGCATCCACCAATTTTTCCACCGCTTGCACATTAACCCGTAAATAGCGATCAATGGTTAAGCCCCCCAACAAATGACTAATACTTTGAGCCGCTAACGAGGGGCCACCGTGAGCATTAGCTTCATTAATTTTGCGTAAACCATGGCCTTCAATTTGTGCCTGGGTATCACGGGGAATAGATAATAACGTGACGGTTTTTTGCTCTGGATCAAAGCGCAGGAGCATAATAGTATCCGTCAGTCCTTCCAGGGAATTGACCAGGGAAAAGTGCTGTTCCTGGTCTCCCTTGGGTAAGCCCACATCCGAGTTCAAGACCTTGGTTCCGAGGACTAAAATATTAACGGGACGACTTAATTGGGGAATGGTTAAAGCACTGTAGTCAATGGTTTTTTCCTGATTGAAAACGGCGGCTTGTTTTTCGGTTAGTTTGGTTTGACTGAGGGGAACGGAGGCAAAAGAGATGGCTAAAATAGCTCCCGCCATGGCCGATAAAAGGGCGATCGCCGTTAACCCCAGGGCCGGGACAATCCAACTCCCCTTTTGTTTGGGCTTTTTGTTAGTTTTGCTAGGGGGTCTCCGCCGAGGATTTGTTGTTCTCGACTTTCGTACTGAAGATTGTACCGCCACGTTGCCTCACCCCCCACTATAAAGTCTCTGGTTGTTTTAGACTAAGATACACCAAGATTATCGCCTCCGAAGAGGAATAGAGCATTGAATTGCAGACGGATTAACCCCTTAAGAAGTCCCCGGTTAGGGGCGATCGCCACAAGTCTTGTCCTGCTGTCACTTTTTCCGGGAATGACCGTAACCCCCCCGGTCTGGGCCAGGTCGTCTCCCCGTCTCAAGGTGGGTGTTGTTATTTCCCCTCCCTTCGTCATTAATCACACAGTTTCTCCGGTTTCTCCTAAGCCCTTACCCACCGCGTCTTCTAAATCCTCATTCCCTCCTTCGCCTGAAACCCGCTTTAGCGGTATTGCCATTGACATCTGGCAACGATTAGCAACCTTTAACCAACTCTCCTACGACTACTATCAAGTTAGCGGCTTTGATCAAGGCATCACAGAAGTCGCAAAGGGCAATCTGGATGTGTTAATTGGGCCGATTTCAATTACGCCGGAGCGTCTCAGTCAGGTGAATTTTACCCAGCCCTATCTCAATTCCTATTTTTCCCTCTTAGTCCATGATGACCCCTTAAATCTATGGCAACTGTTGCAACCCTTTCTCCATAGAGCGGTCTTCTTTTCTTTGACTGGTTTTGTTCTCATCCATATCTTGTTTGCGAATTTATTGTGGTTAGTAGAGCATAAACTCAATTCAGAACAATTTCCGCAATCTTACTGGCGGGGAGTTGCCGAAGCCCTTTGGTTTGTATCAGTGACAATGACGACGGTGGGCTACGGTGATAAAGTTCCGATTACTCCCCTGGGGCGATGTCTTGCCTTCCTTTGGATGTGGGTTTCCCTCGTGATGACCACCGCCATTACCGCCGGTTTGGCCTCCACCTTGACCCTTTTCTTTTCTCAACAGACTAATCCCGCCCCGATGACCAGTGTGAATCTTCAGGAGATGCAGGTGGCGACAGTACGAGGTCTGATGTTGGAGTCTGTCCTCGCCAATCACAATATCAAGGTGATCGAAACCCCCAGTCTCTCTACCGCGCTCAATTTGTTCTTTATGAAAGAAGTAGATGCCGTTCTTTCTACAGAACACGCTCTTCGTTTTGTCCTAGAGCAATATCCTAGGGCCTCTCTGAAGATAGTGCCGCTTTATAATCTCCCTGTTAACTATGGCTTTGCGGTGAATCTTCACTCTCCCTATCTAACCGAACTTAACATTAGCATTATGCAGATGGTGCAAGATAAAGCCATCAACGAAATTGTGAATCAATGGCTTCAATCCAGTACGGAGATTACTAACCCACAGACCAATCCGTAGGGCGGCTAATGGACTTTTATCAAAAAAACTGGGTTTAAGACCTCCCCCTTCAGGGGGACTTTAGATTACTATTGTAGATGGTCACTGA
The DNA here is from genome assembly GCA_035286205.1 of Merismopediaceae cyanobacterium. GTDB lineage: Bacteria > Cyanobacteriota > Cyanobacteriia > Cyanobacteriales > Microcystaceae > Woronichinia. Next base: position 54 of record JAYKIP010000389.1, on the reverse strand, counting down.
CCCACCCGCGACGATGGAGACATAAAGCCTAACACCAAAGATTGCAAAACTTGC
>JAYKIP010000388.1:0-7587 GCA_035286205.1 Merismopediaceae cyanobacterium | reverse complement strand
GGAAATTGCGAATCGGTTGAGGTTTTATCCTAATCTAAACTAGAACCGTGTCAATCAACCCATCAATATCGGTCAAATTCATCATGATTTATTTGGATTCAGCGTTAATTGCCGAGGCTCAGACGATCCAATCCTGGCGCTGGGTCAAGGGCATCACCACCAATCCGACCCTATTAGCTCAAAGTCCCCTTTCTCCGGCTGAAACCCTACAACAATTAGCCCAACTCAGTCCGGGGGAGCTTTACTATCAGTTAATGGCTACCGATGTGCCGGGTATGGTGGCAGAAGGTCAACGGGCATTTGCGCTCATTGGGAACAAGACGGTCTTAAAAATTCCGGCCACGGCCATCGGTTTTCAGGCTCTTGCCCAGTTATCTCCCCAAATTCCCTGTTCTGTAACAGCGATTTATCATCCGATCCAAGCCGCGATCGCCGTAGAAGGGGGGGCCAAATATGCGATCGCCTATGTGAATCGAGCCACCCGGTTAATGGGAGATGGCTTAAAGTTAGTGCGAGAAATGGCGGACATGGTACGAGGGACTGGAACTGAAATCCTAGCCGCCAGTATTAAAAGTCCCCAGGAAGCCGCCGCCGCCCTCTTAGCCGGAGCGGATCATTTAACGGTTCCTTTGGTATTATTGCAAGCTATGACCACCCAGGAGTTATCCGAGCAAACGGTTAAGGATTTTAATCACCAAGGTCGGGGCTTATGAAATCTTGACGAACAATCCCATGGAAACGAGCAGATTCTAATCCTGTTAGATCTTATTGGAGATTATCGTATTAGGATTAATAGAGTCATCCTTATTTTTTATACTTAAGCTATTTGGCAAGTTGTAGTGACTTATATGGCAAAATGGAGGTTGTAGTGACTTATATGGCAAAATGGAGTTTGTTTAAACTAGCCCCCCCGACCTTCAATATTCTGTCTATGGGAGACCGGGGCGCAGGCAAAACCGTTTTTTTGGTGGGGAGCTATGCCGAGTTTTTCCAACTCCAAGAGCAAACCAGGCGATCGCCGGCAGAATCAGAGACTCAACCGCTTTGGTTTGAATGTCCCTATAAAAAAGAAAATTTTTTATTAAATAATATTTTGATCTATGTGAAGTCCCAGGGAATTTATCCCCCACCGACGCTAAGAATTACCGATTTTACCTTTTCCTTTAAACAACGCCAATCCCAACAGGAACGCCCCTTTTGTTATCTCCATTGGTGGGATATGCCAGGGGAAAACTGTAATTTTAATAACCCCTACTTTCAAAATATTGCCTTGAGTTCCCAGGGCTGTTGTCTCTTTATTAATTCCTATCGTTTGCTCAATGACCCAGAGTATAACGAAATTTTTACTTACCTACAAACCCAGCTAAAGATTTTACTGACTTTTGTTCGTTCCTACAATCAGGATTATCCCTTTGCTTTGGTCTTTACCCAGGGCGATCGCCTCCCGCCCCAAAGTGAGACAAAACTACAACAGGCGGCCCGCTCCTTAATCAATTTATTAACGGAAAACTCAGTCAATTTTCAGTGTTTTTATACCGCGATTACCATTACCCCCAACGATGATCAATTTGCCTTTAATACAAACGGAGTCACCCAGGTTTTTCGATGGTTATTAACCACGTTATACGACCATTACCACCGGGGCAGTTTAGCCCATCTCAAAAATTCAGCCAGCCTTCATTGTCTCCAGTGTGGGAGTGAAAACTTAAGCCCTTCCCAAAGCGTCGGTTTTTTGACCCGTTTAGGATTACTCCTCCTCTTAAAACAAAAATATCGTTGTCGAGATTGTCGAGCCTTAAAAACTGAATTTTTACCGGGGGTGTGGTGGAAATTATTGCGGCAATCATTCCGCTAAAGGAACATTCACCGGGTTCAGCCAAGGCCAAGGGATAATGATACCCTTAAAAGCAATTGTGAGATTTGTGAGATTGGTGGCGTTCCGATGTCTGACTCTAGCCGTCCCTATAAAAGTCATCTGTTTAATTTTCTCAATCGGCAATCCCTGCGTCTCCGCGATCGCTTGGGGGAAACCTTTCGTCATTTGAAAGTCGCCGCTGAATGGGGAGCGCAATGGTTGATCATGCCTTTTGCTTGGGTCTTTCACTCTCAGGAATGGCTAGGGCCAGTCTTACCGCCGGGCAAGGATGCTAACCCCTCGATGGCTTTACCCCCGGCCTATCGCTCGGAACCCTCAGTGGATCAACCTCTAGCCCAGGTCTTAAGTCAGGTCAAACCCTGGTTTGCTTTAACGGAACACGAGACAACCCCGTTAGACCAGGCATCTCAAGCAAGGCAACCCCTTTTAAAACCCGCCGTTGCTTCTCCTTTTCTCGTCCCCGAAATTGTTCTTTCTGCTGATTTTTTTGAGCAAGTTCGCCAAAGTTTAACGCCTCCCCGTTTAACGCCCGCTTCTGGTGATCCCTTACTCGCTTTACCGGCCAGTTCCTCCTCCTCAGAGGCTCGTCCCTTCAGTCGCCTGGCCCAGCAATTTAAACAGGTGTTCGGTCTAACCAAAACCCCTAAGATGGTCATTCACGGTTTGGCCTGTACTTTAGCCGATCGCCAACTGGTGTTAACCACCACCGAAAATCGCATTTTAGAAGTCCTGTCTCCGACCCAACAACAAACCCTACAACAGGCGATCGCCCAGGCGTTGGCCCATTTCTCCTATGAACGGCGATTACAGTGGGCTTTAACCCAGAAAAAAATTGGCCTATTGCCCCTCGTGACCGCCCAGGCAGAACAGGTTTTGGCGGAGAATCAGGAAACCCCCTTCGATCCTTCCTTCGATCCCGCTTTGGCAGTGATCGCTCCCCTGAATTGGGTTTGGCGGGGTTTACGATGGCTAGAACAAAATACCTATCGTTGGCAATTTTCTGCAACTCCGATGACCGCAATTGCGCCCCTTCCTCCTGCTCCTTTGTGGCGACAGTTAGATCAAACGGTGGCCTATCTGGAAGATCAGGAAATCCAATTAGCGCAACAATTACGGCAGACGGTCAATCATCAACTTACCCAGTTGCGTCCCCAACCGCTTTTGGCCGCTTCCCTAGGGAAAACCACCCAGTTAATCCAGCAGGCCAAAATCCCGGCAACCATAACCGCTTTGACCAACGCCTGGCAGGAGAAAATGCCCCTTGCTCCGTTCCTGGCCACCGTTAATCCCCTGGCTAAATCTGAAACGCTCACAACGACCGAACCCGATCCTTTTCAACTGCAAGCCCTCATTCAAGCGGCGATCGCCTACTTTTTTGGGTCTTCTGCTCCATCCCCTTTACCCACCGCTCAACCGAGTCTCGAACCGGAAGACGATTGGTTATTACTAGAGGATGTATTTGGCCCATCGGGGGGAACACGCCGGGGTCAATCTTTGCCGGGGTTAACCTCTTCTAACCGGGTGGTTTCTTCACCGGCTAACATTGTCAGAACCGAGACAGTCCTCATTTCAGAAAACCAGGAAGATGACTATTTACCCGATAGTGCCATCAATTTAGATTCACCTAAAACCGCACCCCAACCAACAAAAATCACGACTCAAAATGCCCAGAATTTAGTGAAGAAACCCTGGGAAGTAGAGTTAGAAGCGGCCTTTGATTGGATTGAAACAGAAGCCAAGGCGATCGGCTATCATCAACATCCCTTAGAGTGGATTTTATCCCATTTAGATCAACTGGTTCTGTGGTTAGAAGAGCAATTAAAACGCCTTTGGCAATGGGTTTATCGTCTCTATAGTGTTAACGTTAAACGCACTTAATTTAAGGCATCCATTCCAGATAGAAACCCGCTCGATTATCCTTCTGGGCAGTGGAATTTTGTTGTTGTAAATCCGTCGAAATACGCCAATCCTCGGCGATCGCATAACCCACCGAAAGCGTCGAAATTCCCACCTCATTGGCACTCCCCGGAGCAATAAAATTCTGACTAAAAACAATGTCTGCCGCGCCCGTGCGAGATAAAGCCAGGGTAACTTTGCCCCCCACATTAATCCCATCCGTTGAATAATCTCCCGTGACCATGGAACCATATCCCACCGAAGGAGCCACATTAGCGTAGTAACCCAAAGGCAATAAATAATAGTTAAGATTTAGATTTAAAGATTGTCGTGAGCCAAAATTTGTCGCGTACTGACCATCTACCGTCAAAGCTGTATTTCCCACCCACAAATCCGTAACTCCAACCCCTAGACCACTGCTATGACTAGAGGACGGAAATTGATTGTAACCCCATCGCCAACGAGTCCGAAAACTGGGATCTTGATTAATTTCTTGTTGTAGATCGGGAATCGCTTTTTGCCAACGTTGTAAAGTCGGACTACTTTCTACCACTTCCGGGTTGAGATCTAGCCCAGAATCCGGGGAAGTCGCCGGGGTTTCACTCCATCCTGGCATACCCAAAATCAAGCCCCAACCGTAACAAAAAGAGAACGTTCTCAGGAAACTTGCCTGAAGAATCTGCCAAGAATTAGACATAACTCGCATCTCGCTATGATATGCTTAAAATTATGCCTGATAATTGCTAAATCACCCTAAGCTTTCTCTTAAAAAAAGGGTGTTACCCCTGAAATCCCTCTAAATCCCCCTTAAAAAAGGGATGACCTATCTCACCAATATTTTGCAGAATTAGGGAGAAAAACCCTTGAATATTTTAGCCACGTTACTAAAGGTTTTTGGAGCTTCCCTGGCTCTCTCATTGGGGATTAAGTATGTCGCTCCAAGTCTGCATATCGCGCCCACCTTCGGAAATGCCCTGATCGGGGTCAGTTTACCGCCCTTGGTGATGGTATTTTTACTTCTGTGGCTGGGGAGAAAATCTTCTCTCTCGTTGAGGGAATAACGATGAAGTTTGAGCAGTGGCTAGGCTTTCTGAGTCTTCTAGGGGCTTTATTGATCCTGTGGCAAATTCGTCAATTATTACTTCTGCTTTTTGCGGCTGTTGTGGTAGCCAATGCGCTTAATCATGCGGCTAACTGGTTACAGAGAAAGAGGATTCATCGGGGCGGGGCGATCGCCTTGGCAGTCACGGGATTATTAGGCTTTTTAAGCTTATTTTTTGTCCTGATTATTCCTCCCTTTTTCAGTCAATTAAAGGAATTGGTTACCCTCGTCCCCCAGGGGCTTAACCAAGTGATTGTCTGGGTCAAAAGTATCCTCGCCCAAGCCGATCCTGATTTAATTCACTCCCTGCCAAATTTACAACAACTCAGTCAACAATTTCAACCTCTTTTAAATCAATTAGCCGGTCAAGGTTTAAATTTATTTTATAGCACCCTGGGTTTTCCCCTCAGTTTCTTACTGTTGTTAGTTTTGAGCCTAATGTTATTAGCCGATCCGTTGGCCTATCGTCAAGGTTTTTTGCGCCTATTGCCGGCTTTTTATCGTCAACGGGGGGATCATATCCTGACGCTTTGTGAAGAGGCTCTGGAAGATTGGTTGGTGGCTATCTTAGTGAATATGGGCGTAGTGGCAGTCTTAACTTTTATTGGCTTAGGACTTTTACACATTCCTTTAACGTTGGCTCTAGCTCTCCTAGCGGGTTTATTAACTTTTATTCCCTTTTGGGGGCCTTTAATGAGTTTAATTCCAGCCCTGGCGATCGCCTTTTTAGATAATCCTTTTAAAGCCTTGCTAGTCTTGGGACTGTATCTCATTATTCATCAATTAGCCAATCAGATGATTACTCCTCGTTTAATTGCCAAGCCTCCAGCCTTATTACCGGGTAGTCTGTTATTGGGTCAGGTCATTTTTGCGAGTTTATTTAATATCTTAGGACTTTTGCTGGCCTATCCTTTAAGCATTGTCAGTCAAGTCTTACTCCGAGAAATTGTGATCCGAGATATTTTAGATGGTTGGCAAAATCATTCTGCCTATAACCTAGAAACTTCCCAAGAAGATTATTAATTTTAAAATTTAAGGTTTTAATGCAAATTTAACCTCTATTTTTCTCAAAATTTTTCATTCTTTATCCCCGGACTCCTATGCGAACAATAGCTGAAATTAACGATAAAATTCGCCAAAAAAAAGCCGTTGTCTGGACGGTGGAAGAGGTGAAAGCCCAGGTAGAAACCCAAAGCATTGCTCAAATTGCCCAACAGGTAGATGTGGTCTGTACGGGTAGTTTTGAACCGATGGAATCCTCCGGGGCAATGATCAATTTAGGTCATACCGATCCGCCGATCAAAATTCGTCAATGTTGGTTAGATGGCGTGCCAGTTTATGCCGGTTTAGGGGCGGTGGATTTATATCTAGGGGCGACGGCCATGGCTGATTATAGTGGCAGTAATAATGAATTATTGGATATGGAAAGTCGGGGGAATCCGATGGGGATGGAACGAGGGGGCGGCCATGTGATTGAGGATTTAATTGCGGGTAAAGCTGTGGCGTTGCGAGCGATTGGGCAGGGAACCGATTGTTATCCGCGTACTTCCCTGGAAACCATGATCACCCAGCAAACAATTAATCAATTTTATTTGTATAATCCTCGGAATTTATATCAAAATTTTATTGTGGGAGTGAATGGGGGCGATCGCCTGTTATACACTTACCTTGGCCCCTTACAGCCCCGTTTAGGCAATGCGGTTTATTCCAATCCGGGCGCAATTTCTCCCCTCTTTAATGACCCCGATTTAGACTTAATTGGTATTGGTAGTCGCGTTTTTTTAGGGGGAGGAGTCGGTTATGTGGCATGGGAAGGAACCCAACATTTTCCCTTACAAAAACGATTAGCCAATCATACGCCCATTGGGCCAGGCGCTACCCTCGCGTTAATTGGGGATGCTAAACAAATGAATCCCTATTGGGTGCGGGGTTGTTATTTTAAAAATTATGGCACTTCTTTAATGTTAGGAGTTGGGATTCCCCTACCCGTTTTAAACGAAAAAGTGATCGAATATTGTGCGGTTAAAGATGACGAAATTGTTGCGCCGGTCGTTGATTTTTCCATTCCCCGGCGAGTGCGTCCCACCTTTGGTCTTGTCAGTTATGCCCAATTAAAAAGTGGTCGGATGACGATCGAAGGGAAAACGGTACGGGTTGCGCCCCTAGCTAGTTTAGCTCGTTCCCGTCAAGTGGCAGAGGAGTTAAAACGTTGGATACAGGCTGGTCAATTTTTCTTAGCAGAATCCATCATTCCCTTACCCCGCGATCGCCGTTTTATTCCCCAGGATTTATTAGGCAATCAACGTCTCAGTGAATCCTAAAATTTTTAGTTACTTAGAGGAAATTTAACGCTAGCAAACCCCTATTTTCCCATTAATTTTTCCACCTGCTTTTCTCGCTCGGCACTCGGTTTTTTGATTTTAGGATTGGGCGTGAAACCCATTAACTTCTGATTAATGGCATTGCGCGTATTCAAGCTATAGGTATTGAGCGGTTTCGGTAAAAACTTATCCCCCACCCCGACAAAGATGACTCCACCAATTAAAGTCAGACCCAGTAACGATTTCAGTACGCGAAACATTGTCCTTTCTCCCTAAATATTCAACAAATATTCAATCGTAAATACCGACCTCACCTCCACTTTACCCAGAAAATCCTCGACTTGAAAAGTGCTACCCCCCTAGAAATCAAAATTCTTGGAACAGAGCAGGAC
>JAYKIP010000387.1:0-6049 GCA_035286205.1 Merismopediaceae cyanobacterium | reverse complement strand
GGGGGATTCTCATCGGTGAAGTCTTTAGCCCGTTCTTTGATTGTTCGCCGACAATCCCCTGTGGCCATCGTAGCGGATGCGGATACTGTTATCCCGGAGCAAGTGGAACAACGACGGAGAGAGACGGAAGAAATTGTTGGAAATGTTGCGATCAATACCCCCGTTAAAGTCATCCTAGCGGCCCCTACCCTCGAAATCATTTTTTTTCAAGATATATCTTTACTGATGCGTTTACTAGGATATATCCCTTCGACTGAAATGCTTCATCTTGCCGCCTACCAACCTAAGCAAGTTTTAAGGCAATTGATCTCACAATCGGAGAATTTTCAAAGTCAGCATCAATTCGTCGAATCCCTAACGGCTAACGATCTTGAGGTACTCCGGCAAGCTCCCGTAATTCAAGAGTTAATCCAGTTTTTGCAATCTGTGCGGGAAACGGCTCCTGCCTTGTGAGATCGCGTTAAAACAGAGTTGGGAAACCGATGGAAAATGACTTTGTGACGATAGGGATTACCCAGAAAGGGGATATTGACATACTCCCTTCCGTGAACGAAAGGGATTCCTAAGTCTCACGACTTAGGTTTCTGCTTCTTAGCAACTGCCTCTACCCTCAAGGAGTTTTATGGTCTTACGCTCGCTCCACAGACTATCCCCGCAAGCCCTGCGGTTCTTAAGTGTCGCTTTTCAACAGAAAGACTGTTGCTGGTTGATTCAAGGGATGGACTGCCCATTGCCCTCTCCTCTTTTCCCGGTCTACCGATTTTTCTGCGCCGTTGCAAGTTTTGCAATCTTTGGTGTTAGGCTTTATGTCTCCATCGTCGCGGGTGGGTCAGTGACCATCTACCATAGTAATCTAAAGTCCCCCTAAAGGGGGAGGTCTTAAACCCAGTTTTTTTGATAATCCGATTTTTGGGGGCTGGCCAATACCTCTGTGTTAATAAACTTTAAGACAATTCTGGCTTTTCCCGGTCGTGTCTAGTCATTCTCACGGATTCGGTTGATTGTCTCTTGGGATCGCAATTCTTTTTCCGTCACACAAGTTGCTATGATCAAAGGGTTTCTCGCGACTCTCTTCTTACGCCTAACATCTATAAAAAAAGTCTTTTGATTGAGGTAGCTATGAGTTATTTAATTGCGGTGGTTGGCGATCGCCTGCAAGCAGAACAAGCCTATACGGACTTAGAAGATGCGGGGGTCAGTCCTAGCCAACGGGCGATCGTGGGAGTGGGCTATCGCTCAGTAGATGATTTTCCCTTTCTAGATCCCCAGGGTCAGGCGAAAAAACGGGCATTATTTATGGCGTTTTGGTTAGTGCCTTTCGGTTTTTTTGCGGGATTTAGTTTTAATTTAATTACCGGATTGCATACGCTGGATTGGGCGGGAACCCCAGGGAATCATATCGTTGGCGGTCTATTGGGCATGATCGGCGGAGCCATGGGCAGTGTGATGATTGGTGGCGGTTTGAATTTGAATTTTAGTGGTGGCTCTGCGTCTCCCTACGTGGCTCCCTTAAAGGCGGGTAAATATTTAGTGATTGTGCAAGGGTCGGAAGCCTTACGCACCAAAGCCAGTCAGATTTTGCGATCGCTGAATCCGGAGAGTTTACAAACCTATAGTGACCCAAACAGTAATTATTAATGGATAATTAATAATGGATAATTGATAATGGATAATTGATAATTGATCATTAGAAATGGATCGTTTTATGGGGGAATGTCTAAATGTTGCCTAGAGATGAGTTATTAAAAGGGGTGGAAAATCGAGAGGAAATCGCTCGCATTATTGACCAGGCAGAACAAGCGTTACGCACCTGGGAAGTGGTGGTCACAGATTTTTTATCTCCTCCCGTTTTAGCTGAAGTAAAAGCCAATTTTAATAAACTCACGGAATTAGTTTTTGTCAGTTGGGGCGGCTATCCCCAGGCAGAACGGCAACGGTTGGCGATCGCCCGGTCGGAATTACCGTTAGACATGGAACAGGTGAGTTTAGCGGCGGTGGATATTGCGGGCAATTTTTTATTTGATCCCGCCAGCCATCGGGACTTTGTAGGGGCGATTTTAGGGACGGGAATTGTCCGGGAAAAAGTGGGGGATATTTTACCCTTGGGAGAACGGGGGGCCCAGGCAATCGTTGTGCCAGAATTGGTGGAATTTCTCACGGTTTCTTTGGTGCAAGTCCGTTCCGTGCCGGTCAAAACCCAAGCGATTGATTTCAGTGAATTGAAAGTGCGTCCGCCCCAGAAAAAGGAATTGACCACCGTTGAAGCTTCCCTGCGTTTAGATGCGATCGCCTCGGCAGGATTTGGCGTTTCTCGGAGTAAAATGGCCGATGCCATTAATGGCGGCAATGTGATGGTTAACTGGAAAGAAATTACCCAAAGTAGTTATGCCTTAAAAGCTGGGGATTTAGTCACCTATCGCGGTAAAGGACGGCTAGAGATCGGCGAAATTATGATTACCAAAAAAGAACGGTATCGAGTGCAATTAACCCGTTATTTATAACCTAGGAGGCTTGCTGATAGGGTTCCAACTTGGTAAAGCGAATCGAAGACTTAGACTTAGCCGGAGCAGGTGATAACTTAGGCGGTAGCACTTGTTTTTGAGCTAATAAAGGCAGTTGTAAACGACGTGGCATTTGGGCCGGGTTGGGTAAATCAAGATAATAGGGGGGCTGGTCAGGATCTTCTAAAACCGCTACGTCAATTGTGATCGAAGTATTGCTATCTAAATAATGAACCTGTACCAGATAGTTTTTCTCCTGTTTGATGGTGCCGGATTGAGCGAGAGGTTCTGCCGTTGGCTCATTGATAGCTAATACTGGAGGCTCACTAACCATCAGCTCGGTCTCAATATTGAGCTTAGGGGCGGCGGGAAAATCAGGCAAATTTTCCGATACCGCCTCGGTTAGCATGGGAGCTATTTCCACCGCTAAGGGGGACATTTCTTGGGTTTCTTCCGGAGTCCCTAAAGGAATTTCAGAGATTTCGTTAATGGTAATTTCTTCCGTCGGTGAAGCACTTTCTGAGAATAATTCTTCAAGTTCACTTTCTGTAATGAGTGGCTGAATAACAGTATTGAGATGGTCATAATGAAAATGACTAATGGCTTCTAATTCGGGGGTGAGGCTCGCAATTTCTTCCTCACTCATGTCATAACAATGATGGGAACTTAAAGACAATTCCGGCAGGGGTAATAGTTCGGGTAATTGCAATTCTAGCAAGGGCTTAGAAAACGTTTTGGGTTCTTCAGCAAGGGTTTTGGGTTCCTCAGAAAAGGCTTGAGATGCTTCAGACAAAGAGTGAGGGGTGAGTTCAATAGCAGGAGTCACCGTAAATTCCAGGGAGGCTTGGCCCCTTTGTCCGGACATTTCTGCCATCACCGAAGGAGAACAACGAATTTGCCAGATGCCGGGTTCTAAATGGGTCAACGGGGATAATTGTAAAAATCCCTGGGCATTGACCTGGCGTGTGTAACGCTGTTTGCGGGGCAATAAATAACTCGACCCATCAGTAATGCGGGTAAAAACAATATCCACCTCTAAATTAGGCGGCGCATTTTTAACGGCTAGGCGATAGCGATTTTCTGTCAAAGGCTCGGTGACAGAGAGGGGCGACCAGTCAGAGGAATCCTCGGTTTGCAGAAGAAATTGCCAAGGGGTATTCATTATTCAGCATTTAATGAGGAGAGAACAAAGGAGAAAGCAAGGATGGCATTTTGTTAAGAATGCTACGCAATTGACGTTAGGAAAGTTCCCCAAAGTTAGCTTCTTTGTCGTGCAATCTCTTGCTTAAGTTCCCCTAGTTGTTCAAACAATGCTTGCCAGGTTAAGGTTTGTTGTTCTTGGCGGGCTAACCATTTCAGTTGTACCTGTTGGGTTTCGGCTTCCGCATCTCCTAAGACCAGACAGGCGATCGCCCCACCCCGGTCGGCCCGCTTAAACTGTTTACCAAAGGCACTACCACTGAGATCCAACTCAACGGCACACCCGGCTTGGCGGAGTTTTTGGGCCAGGAGAAGAGCCTGGGGTTCGGCCTTTTCCCCCTTAGAAACCAAGTAAAAATCAGGGCCAGAGGGAGTCAAGGGCTGTAATTTCGTCAACAAAATGATTAACCGTTCTAAACCGATCGCCCAACCAACGGCCGGGGTTTCTGCCCCTCCCAGGGCCGCCACAAGGCCATCGTAACGACCTCCCCCACACACCGTTGCCTGGGCCCCTAAATCTCCAGAGATAATTTCAAAGGCCGTATGGGTGTAATAATCTAAGCCCCGCACTAAGGCCGGATTTAATTGATAAACAATGCCCAGATCGGTGAGTAACTGTTGCACCTGCTCAAAATGCCGCCGGGAGCGATCGCCGAGGTAATCCAAAATACTGGGGGCAGTTTTCACAATCGCCTGGGTTTTGGGGTCTTTACTGTCTAAAATCCGAAGCGGATTACGGGTCAAACGGTCTTGGGAATCGGGGTCTAGGTCGTTGTGGTAGGGAGTCAAATAATTCACCAGGGCTGTTCGATAGGCTTGACGGTCTTCGGCATCTCCCACCGAATTCAGGACAAACTGTAAATTTTGCAGACCCAGGGTGCGTAAAATATCCGTCGCCAGGGCAATCACCTCTGCATCGGCCCTCGGATCGGCACTGCCTAACACTTCTACCCCAATCTGATGAAATTGCCGTTGACGACCCGCCTGGGGCCGTTCATAGCGAAACATTGGCCCTTTGTACCAGAGACGTTGGACTCCCCCCGCCGCCTGTAGATTATGTTCAATAAAGGCTCTAACCACCCCCGCCGTGCCTTCCGGTCTCAAGGTTAAATGGCGATCGCCGCGATCGGTAAAACGATACATTTCCTTCCCGACGACATCCGTTGCTTCTCCAATACCCCGTTCAAACAAAGCCGTCTGTTCAAAAATCGGAGTCCGAATTTCCTGATACCCCGCCAGGGCTAGAATCTCAGCGGCCACCGCCTCCACCCGTTGCCAATAGCCAATTTCGGGAAAAAGCAGATCGTGAGTGCCTCGGATTGCTTGGATCGCCGCCATAGGGGTAAAAACTGCTCCTAACTAAAGTTGATTTTTGTAACTAAACGTTTGTCATTCTAACCCGTGCTGGGGGAAGGCTCACTTTTTAGCCCATACCCTGTACTAAAGCCCTATAATCAAAACGTCAACACCGTAAGGGAAAAGCGCGTTGAAATTATTACTCATCGGAGCCGATGGCCAACTAGGTCAAGTCCTACAGACTGCTTGCCGATCCCTGGGAGAAATCCAGACCCTCACTCGTCAGCAGGTAGATTTACAAGACCTGGAGCAACTACACACAACGGTTTTAGCCCTCCGACCCGATGGGGTGATCAATGCGGCGGCCTATACAGCAGTTGACCAGGCCGAAAAGGAACCGGGGTTAGCCTGGGCGATTAATGCTCAAGCTCCCCAAATCTTGGCCGAAGTGACCCACCAGTTAGGGATTCCTTTCTTTCATGTTTCGACGGATTACGTTTTCGACGGCCAGAAAAATACGCCCTATCTAGAAACTGACACGCCCCATCCCCTAGGGGTTTATGGACAGAGTAAGTTGGCGGGAGAGCAGGCTATTCAGGCTGTGGGGGGGGATTATTGCATTCTCCGAACCGCTTGGGTGTATGGAGTCACCGGTAAGGGCAATTTTATGAAAACCATGCTCCGTCTAGGGCAAAGTCGGGATAGTTTAGGGGTGGTGATGGATCAAGTGGGTTGTCCGACCTCTACGGTAGATTTAGCCCAGGCGATCGCCGATCTTTATCGAGTTCAAGCGCGGGGCATTTATCACTTTACCAATAGTGGGGTGTGTAGTTGGTACGATTTTGCGGTGGCGATTTTTGAAGAAGCGGCAGGGTTAGGCATACCCTTAACCCTCAAGGAAGTTAAACCGATTACTACGGCGGACTACCCGACCCCGGCCCAACGGCCAGCCTATTCGGTACTTGCTACCCAAAAGTTCACGCAAACAGTGGGTTATATTCCCTCCCATTGGCGTAAAGCCTTACGAGTTGTGTTAAATCATCTCGGCGATC
>JAYKIP010000386.1:0-3930 GCA_035286205.1 Merismopediaceae cyanobacterium | reverse complement strand
CGATCTCCGGGAAGGTTTAGCCATGGTCTAACGAACAAAGAGGGGCATCACTTCGGCGGCAGTAAAGAGACCGTATAAACCCCGTTGATGGAGGCGCATTCCCGCTTTTAAATAACCAAAGGCCGGTCCACAAACATTGGCGGCCATACTGGTTTCATCCCCCAGAGTAAAGGTATGGGTGGAAATTTTGCCCTCAAAGGTGCGACCGGTCACCTTGACATTGGTACTTAACGGCTTTTTCGGATTGCGAGTATCCACGACTCCGCCCACCGTGACTTGATCGCGGGAACAAATACCGGCCATTTCTAACATGATGTCATCGGCGTGTTCCATATTTTCCAAAGCAAGAATGCCCTGGGTTTGATCTAATAAAGCCGCAACTTCCTCATCACTCATGGCCCTGGCTTTTTCCACATCGTAACCGGGCAAATGGGCAATATCTTCCCGAATGGTGGCTCGATAGGCTTCCCAGTTGGCAATCCCGACCCCAAAGGTAATTTTTACTTGATGCACTTCTGCATAACTTTGAGCCGCGATCGCCGCCGCCGCTGTTAAGAGTCCCGGAGTTGCCCCACACCCCGTCATGTAGGTAATGCCCGCCTCGGCCAATTCGGACTGGAGAGCCACTAATTGTTCAACCGCACTGGTACGTTTCAGGGCATCTACCAACACCCCCCGCCAGCCGGAGCGAATAAATTGCCGGGCGACATCCGCCATAAAGGTATTGGGTAAATTGGGCAGAGCCAGAAAATATCCCTGTACCTCCGCCTGGGGAATCAGTTGGGCAATACTGTCCTCGCTTAAGGTGCCATAGTCCGACAGATGACCGACCGAACCTTGCTGATGGTAAACGGCGATCGCCCGGTCCGGATTCAGACCCTGGGGAGCATAGGCATAACCGAGATGATCGGCGGCGGCCACCCAACGCATTTCCTGTTTAGGAGCCAACAGTCGGGCGGCGGCTTGACCTAACCCACCGAAACCGAGGATGCCCACCGGCATGATTGTTTGAGACATTGGAGAACCCATGGCGATCGCAAATAGATAATAAAACAAGACTGAGACAAATTCATTATCTCAAAACTGACGCGCTCAACCGCAGGAAATTCTGAACCGTTGGCCGAAAATCCAGAATTAGGAAGTCAAACAAGAAAGATATAATGAAAAGTTGATGCTCGAAATCGGCTCAACCGCCCATACTTCTGTTTGCTTCAACCCAGATTGATCAAATCCTGATAAACCAATGCCGACCATTGATCTTTGGGGCGTTCCTCATCGCTACGATTGGTTTCCTACTGCGGCTCCTAGCTCTGCCCCTGTCTTGGTTTACCTCCATGGTTGGCTCCTGGGGCGGCGATATTGGCAACCCTTAGCCCAGTCCCTTGCCACCGATTATCCAGGGTTGACCCTCGATCTCCGGGGCTTTGGGGACTCTCCCCCAGGTGACCGTTCCTCGACGACCGGGGACTCTCCCTATCGTTTATTGGACTATGCCGAAGATATTGTTGCCTTACTCGAAGCCTTAGACATTAAACAGGCTTGGCTGGTGGGCCATTCCCTCGGCGGCAGTATTGCCCTGTGGGGTGCCAAACTCTGTCCCGAACGGGTGAAAGGGGTGATTTGTTTAAATGCCGGGGGAGGTATTTATCTGAAAGAAGAATTTGAGCGTTTCCGGAAAATGGGGGAAAACCTAGTGAAATTTCGTCCCCTTTGGTTGCCCAACTTCCCCTTAATGGATTGGTTCTTTGCCCGTTTGATGGTGGCTCAACCCCTGGAACGTTCCTGGGGTAAACAACGCCTTCAGGATTTTGTGCAGGCCGATGCTGAGGCGGCTTTAGGATCACTCTTAGAATCCACGACGGAACAGGAAGTTCATCGGTTGCCCCAGATTGTGGCCAATTTAGCCCAACCGGTGTATTTTTTAGCCGGCGATCGCGATCGCATCATGGAAAGTCAATACGTGAAATATTTAGCCAGTTTCCATCCCTTGTTTTATCCCCAGGGAAAAAACGTCATTGAAATTCCCAACTGTGGTCATCTGGCCATGCTCGAACAACAGGATATTGTGACCGACAAGATCCGACAGATTTTACAGATTTCCGGCTATTAATCTTTTAAGGATTGTTGGGTTTAGATCCCTAAAATCCGGTGAATTTCACTGCGAATTTCTTGACTCCGTTTCGCCTTAAGATCCGCCGATACCGCCCCTGAAGGTTTGAAGATAATGCCATCAACCCCTAACCCTCTAATTTGAGCCACTTTCGGAGAATTAGGTTCCTCGGCTGTAACCACCAGAACCTTTGCCGGACTTTTGGAGCGGACTAATCGCATGAACTCCACCCCGTTCATCTTAGGCATTTCAATATCTAACAGAATTAAGTCCGGCTTAACGGCACTCACTTTTTCCAACGCTTCCAGCCCATCAGCCGCATACTCAGCCACCTGTAGGAGGGGGTCTTCGCTGACGATACTGCCCATAATTAAGGTCATAATCGGAGAATCATCAACGACTAAAATTTTCTTTTTAATAGCCATATACTTGACTAGCTAAGGGATACAGTTCCATCGTAACACTGACTCCCAAGGATCAAACATAAAGAATTATGAAGCATCAAACCATTTTTTAAGATTAGTTTAATTCTTACTGAATTAGAACGGTAAACTCGGTAAAGGAACGGGGATGGGGGGAGTCGGTAGGGGATAACTTGGCAGTCCCGTCGTTGAACAACTAAGACCCGGTAATAAACGGGAACAAATAGCTTGTAAAGCTCCTTCGGGGGTCACAGGAATAGTAAAGCCGGTAAATAGTTGACCATTTAAAATCGCCACAACTTCTTCGGGAGACATCGGAACCACTTGGCCTAAAATTCCTTGAAGTAATTCGACTTTTTCCCCCGCTTTGACTTCAATAGTTTCGCCCGGTTGTTGATTATTTTGCACCTGAACAGTCCCTTCTAAAACTTCGACAACACCGGCATCTTTTTCATTTTTTCGCAAAACGTAGAGGGTTCCTTTGACGGAAACGGTTAAGCCGGCCATGCAACCATTAACTGGGCCACTCACTAAAATTTCCCCCTGTTGAACTTCGACACATTGCCCCACCGTGACTTTGGCTTGTTCTCCTAACCGGCCTTTCGCGCCATTATTAAACATTAAACCCGCCCTGGATTGTTTGGTTAAAATCACTTCTCCAAAGTTAGCGGTATCATCAACATTGGCGATCTTTTCTTGGACAAAAACCTCATTGCCATCTAAAATTTCTTTGACCGTAGCCTGACTAATTTGACCCTGGGCGATCGCCGGAAACACCAGATGATCAATCCCCCAACCTAGACTGGCCAGCAGACCTAACTGAACCCAAGAAATCAATGGAATTTGCCGTTGAGCAGTCGAGGAATAGTGAGCCGGAAAAACAGCCATAATTTTTTCAGCGCGTCGCTACAATAGTGATTAAAAGCATCCGTAAGACGAGGTCATGGGACATCCTTTTCCGTGTAAAAAAATCGCCCCTGTCGGCATAATACTCTCGATTTTGTCTCTTGTCATCTGGGGTCGTGTCAGTTTTGCCCAGGGCCCCTCCTTACTGCTGAGGGCCGAGGCCCCAACCACAACGCCAGAGAAAGCTAACCGCTATTTTCAACAGGGATTAAGCCATTATCAACAGGGAACTTTGTCCGGGTTTCAAGCGGCCCAAAAGGATTGGGAACAAGCTTTAAAATTATGGCGGTCATTAAAAAATCCGTCTCAAGAAGCCGTAACTCGCAATTTTTTATGCTTAACCTATGAAAATTTAGGATCTTATACCCAAAGTTTAAGCTGTTATCATGCCCTCTTCGATCTGACCCGTTCCCTCTCAGATCCACACACTCAAGCCCATAGTTTACTGGCGATCGCCCGGTTAGAAAATCGTTTAGGTCGTTATCAAAAAGC
>JAYKIP010000385.1:0-6903 GCA_035286205.1 Merismopediaceae cyanobacterium | reverse complement strand
TCTTTAGTCTCTTGAATGTTGTTGGCTCAACTCAGTGATAGTTTTTTATGATGGATTTTCAGGATACCTGGGCTTTGTTACATCCCGCGATCGCCATTATTGTGGTTTTTCCCTTGTTGGGCATTGTGCTTAATCGTGCTTTGCTGACTCGTCAACGGCGTTTAACCATCAAAGCAGGCGAAAAAAGTAAAATTCCCCCCGTTGTTGGCGCTGAACACGTGGCGATCGGAAACTATTTGAGTATCGCGGTCATTAGTGTTACTTTTTTGGGATTAGCCTATCCCCTTTTCTCTAAATTTATTACTAATCATGTGATTACCCAGGAGCCTTTTCGCGTTTTCTTGGTGATTGCTTTATTTGCCCTGAGTATTGCCTCTTTTGTCTTCCTCTTTCAAGCTAAAACCAAAATTTGGCGAGGCATCTTTGCCACCTTAACGGGAATGGGATTAGTGCTTTTAGGGTGTCAGCCTGAAATCTATCGTCGAGAGCATCAATGGTTTGTTTCTCATTTTTATTATGGAATTTTAGCCGCGCTTTTAATGATTTTCTCCGTCGTTATTACCCAAGATATTTACCAAGACCGTCAAAATCGTTGGCGTAATGCCCATATTGTGCTTAATAGTATTGCTTTATTCCTTTTTATTGGGCAAGGAATCACAGGAGCCAGGGATTTGCTGGAAATTCCACTGCATTGGCAAACACCTTATATTTATCAATGTGATTCTGTCAATAAAACCTGTCCTCAGCTTAAATAAAAAGGGGGTTCTAAGATGAATAATGAACGGATTTTTAATTTAGAAAAAATGGCCCGTTTTTCTGAGCAAGCGGCAACGGTAACGCAAGTTATTAAGACAGAAAATGGTAGTATTGCCGTTTGGGGAGTTAAACCCCAGCAAATCGTTCAGCCCCATTCTCATCCCGGAGGTCAGGATACCTGGGTAATGCTAAAAGGGACTTTAACCTATCATTTAGGGGAGCATCAAAGTCAAATTTTACATCCAGGAGAAGTGGCGATCGCCGAAAAAGACCAAGTTCACGGGGCAATTAATCACAGTCAAGAAAATGCAATTTTTGTCTCTATCTATTCGGCCCCCCAAATTGGCTATCAACCGAAATTAGGTTAGTCCATGAAAACCATGACTCCGAAAGTTCAGCAGTTTTTAAAACAGATTCCTAGCCCAATTTATCTTACCCTTGCCATCGTTATTTTTTCGGCGGCCAATTCTGTAACCCGTCGCATTATTGAGTTAGGTCAGACCTATACCATTGATGGTCGTAATCCCATTTCTCTCTGTAATGTTCTTTTTGTCGGTAATTTATGCGCCCTGGGTTTAATGAGCTTGATTTTTTACCCGGATTGGCAACTTTCTAAATTAAAAAAATTAACCCAAAAGGATTGGTTTTTATTAACCATTACGGCGATTTTATCGGGGGCACTTGTCCCTGCATTAACGTTTACGGCTCTGGGCCAAACGAATGTCACTAACGTGGTTTTAATTGGACGACTGGAGCCTATTTTTACTTTGATTTTAAGTTTTTTTCTGCTAAGAGTCTCAGTGAATTGGTTAAGCATCGTAGCAACTCTCCTCTCATTTCTCGGAGTCGCTGTGACTGTTTTTTGGGGAGTGTCTGAACCGACCAAGATAATCGTCCATTTTCAGTTTGGACTGGGGGAAAGTTTAGCCGCGATCGCCGCTTTGTTTTCTTCCATCACGGTAATTTTGAGCAAGCAACAACTGCAATCTATTCCTGTCGGCATTTTTACCATTTATCGTAATTTACTAGGAACCTTTGTCTTTTTTTGGATTGCTGTGATTCTTTACGGTTTTCATCATTTTGTAGATATTTTTTCACCGATTCTCTGGCAATGGATGCTCATCTATGCCGCTATTATTGTCGTTCTCGGCCAATTAGCTTGGTTAGCTGGTCTCAAAAATGCTAGTTTTGTTCAACTCAATTTAGCCAGTTTGGTTACTCCCATTTTGGCCATTATTTTTGCCTATATCATCTTACAAGAAAGGCCAACCCCCGCTCAATATTTAGGTGGCAGTCTTCTATTATTGGGGGCAATTTTGAGTTTTATCGCTAATTTACAAGCCTCAACCCAAACTCACCCCGTAGCCTCTTTAACGCCGAATGAAGCGATGGAAACCAATATTGGCTTTCGAGGGGTTTAGAGGATGAGCATAGCCGCCATCGTAATTGAAGCTCAAGGGAAGGTTTTATTTCTGACTTCTTCACTAAAAGTTTGTACCGCCTGACCAATCACCTGACGTAAATGGGCATAGGGACGAGCAAAGGGCGGGATCTTTTCCGATAATCCCAATAAATCAGCCGTGACTAAAACCTGACCATCACAATCCGGCCCAGCTCCAATGCCAATCGTCGGAATCGTGAGTTGCTGAGTGATTTGGGCGGCTAGGGGCTGAGGAATATGCTCCAAAACCACCGCAAACACCCCCGCCTCTTCCAGGGCGATCGCCTCTTGTCGGATTCGTTCAGCCGTTTGGGGATCTTTACCCTGTTGACGGTAACCCAACTGATGGACAGACTGAGGCGTTAACCCCACATGACCCATCACCGGAATCCCAATTTCCGTCAAACGACGCACCGTTTCCAATACCTGGGGATAACCCCCCTCAATTTTGACCCCATGGGCCCCCGTCTCCTTCAAAATTCGTCCTGCCGAGTGAATCGCCTGGCTCAGACTTTCTTGATAACTTAAAAACGGTAAATCACAGATCACCAGGGCCTGTTTCACCCCCCGTTTAACCGCCGCCGTATGGTGAATCATCGCCTCCAAACTAATCGGTAACGTCGTTTCATAGCCCAGGGCGACCATGGCCAGGGAATCCCCCACCAAAATGATATCCACCCCCGCTTGATCCAACAAAGAGGCGATCGCATAATCCCAAGCCGTGAGCATCACCAACGGTCTTTGTTGCTGTTTATAGGCCAGAAGTTGTTGAGGAGTCATTGGCATAGCCAGGGAAACCCTAATTAATTTGACTTCTCCACCTTTTGAAAAAGATGGATTCTAAGCGGATATTGCTACGCAGTCTAAAGACGTACTTCGCAACGCTTCATTTGGTTATCCAATGTTGGCGCAGTCAAAAACGCCCTAAAGCCCTCGGTCAAATAAGTCTAACTGTGGCTTTACATGGTTGGATTGATACCTTAAGGTCACGTTTTTGGTCGGAGTTTTTCATCCTGTGAGCTTAAGGCAATTTTATTCTAACGCACGGGAGGTTAAAACCTCCTTCTCGTTTTCACCCTCCGCTTAAAAGACGGAGGCTCTCAACCTCGATTTGGTAGGGGCAGAAGATTAATGTCCGGAAGGGGAAACGTTAGAGCTTGCCAAATCGTAAATGGGCCGGTTAACGCACCGCTTCTAAAATGCGCGAATAATAAAACCGAGTGCTAGTCATCCCATTACGTTGTACCGTCAAGCCATTGTCTTGCAAACATTGCACAATTTCCGCTTCCGGGTGTTGATAGGCGCGAGTTGTTTTGCTAGGGCCGGGAAACAATTCTCCAATTTTTTTCAAAACCGTTAACCCTAGGGTCTTCGGCGCAAAGCTTAAAATTAACCGTTTTTCCGCTAACGAGGCCAAATGACGAATCATTTCCTTCGCTTCTGCCGTTGGATAATGGATTAACACATCCAAACAAACGACCGTGTGATATTTTCCCGATAATTGTTCCAAATCCTGGGCCATGAAACTGGGTAAATTCCGAAACCCTAGGGCCGCCTGGGCCTTTTGTAGGGCTTCTCCCACCATCTTTTCTGAAATATCACTGCCATAGACGATCGCCCCAGCCTCCGCCAACGGAATACTCAGACTGCCGACCCCACACCCCGCATCACAAATCACCAATCCTGCTAAATTTTGATCTGCTTTGAGCCAATCTATCACCGTATCAATGGTGCGCTGATGCCCCAGGCGAATATCCTTTTGGACTTTATTGACTTCACCATCCCCATAGATGCGCCGCCAACGATCAAACCCCGTTGCATTAAAATAATCTTTGACAATTGTTTTGTCATCCACTGCGTTAGTCATAGGGAAGAGAGAGGAATAAACTGCGATAAAACAATTCCTTAATCTATCAGGTCTTGCCGAGGATTGGGCGGTCTCTGTCCGTATTTGCCCATAACCTTGGCCCCGCTCTCTCCCTAAACAACCGGTGGGCTTCTTTCCTTAGGACGAACGCATCTTATTTGTGAAAGGTAGGCTGGATAAGGGTTTCCGAGATCATGGTTGATTTTTCTGAAACGCTGAAAGTCTTATCAGATAAGGAGTCTAGAATTTAGATGCGTTTGCCCTGCCGTGTGACTTGAGTTGCTTGACTAACTGGAAGGAGCGGGACAGAGCAGCTCGATGTCCGGCACCCCGTTTACCCCCTGCTTTAGGACGACCGATACCGTTAAACCCGTCGAAGTTACCTCGGTTCAGTTCGTAGACCGTAAGAGCACAGCACAGCCAGTGGCTGATGTCGGCACTGTTAAAAGCGCCGGCGACTACCTGACCCTTCTCGTCTAAGACAGGTTTCAGAGCAGGGACAATCCCTTTGTTAATGGCATAGCACTTAGCAACCAGAGACATAATCTGCAACACCTCGCGGGCTTTAGAAGCGTTAGCTTTCATAGCCCGAAGGATAATCTCCAGTTCGGTAATATTAGCTTCGTTTACTGCTACGTTAACTCCAGCCTTAATCGACTCGAGGAAAGAATTCCGGAGACGGACTGCTGCGGGGTCGTAACCGCCAAGCATAATCTTGTAGATTTCTGCTGCAACGACGACTAAAGACTCAGCATCTTTACCTGCTAATACCTTCAACTCTTCAGGCAGCGCAAGCTTGTGGGCTTTGAGATGGAGAGCAAAGTCAACCAGAATCTCACCGAGCATGTACACGCTGTACATAACTCCGACCCCGATGTTCTGTACACCGAAGGCGTTGTAGTTGTAGTCGCTATACTCCTCGATGGTCTTCAGGGCTTTCTTCTTAGCAGACTCGACTAGGGAAGAGCTAAGCAAGGTAGCAGTGGCCTTATCCCAAGACTTGATCTCGTAGTGGCTCTTGAAGTAGGTCTTGCACTGAGCAGACAGGAAGTCCACACCGAGAGCAGATTCTCGCATAGCAAATAACTGCTGGATGTTGGTGATGCACTTAGAGTCCAGCTCCCTGAGGGCAGTCCAGAAGTGAACGCCACCGGCAAAGTCACCACCATCGAAGTAAACCATCATCAAGTTAACACCAACCTGCACAGGACTAAGCTTGTAGAAGAGTTTCTTCTTACCTTTCTTCTCCCAGACTTTCCGATGCCCGTCCTTCTCTAACCAGCAGGGGTATTGTTCACCAGTCTTAGGATCTTCCGTGATGACTCGGATGTAGCTGATGAACCCGACAGGCATAGGGGGACGGTTACCGACACCGATGACTAACTTACCGGCTTTAGCTCCGTCAACGTCCACACCGTCCCGCTTCAGTTGTTGATAGTGGGAGTTGGTGTCTTCGCTGTACATAACCCAAGTCTCGTCATACGGGATGTTGGGCATACCAATCCGCTTTGCACCAGTGTTGCGGCGACCGTTCAAAAGCTTGACTGTGTTCTTATTAGCCAAGAAGCTCTTGAACACACCCAGCATCCGATTGACTTCAATGGATTCAACAGACTTGCCAAGCAGTAACGGTACTAACACGTTGCGGAAGAAGATAGAGACAAAGTCCCGGTTCTCCTCGCTGTTAGTAGACAGCTTGCTTAAAGACATCAGAGCTGGCAACCACCAACTGGTCACACTCTTAGTAACGTCGGTGGGCTCTTCGTATTCAGACTCCTCCCAATAAGAACCGTGGTCAACCGTGTCGCCATAGTAGTCACTAGCCGCAACCGGGTCGATTTGGAAGACAATGTTCCTTAAGGCAAAGGTGACGTCCTTGAAGACTAGGCTGCCGCCAGAGGTTAACTGACTGGGGTGAACACCGCTTTCTTTCTCTAACAGAGCAAGCAGCATCTGCTGGTCATTCTGACTCATAACCAGGCGACCTTTACCGTCTTCGCCTTTAACCGTCTTCAGGTTAATTGGGCTACCGAAGGAAATCTGCTCGCCTTCGTGGGTAATGCCAAACCGGTTGCCCTGCTCCATCGACATCAACATCTTCAGACGCATCATCGTCTCTGCCCCTTCCCGGAACAGATTACGCTGCAGTGCCTTCAGAACTTTCTTGTCGTCGATAACAGCCGACAGAGCCTTAACGAAGGCAGACATCTGAGTAGAACCAGAGACGGCTTCCTTAACCGTAGAGGTCTCCCAGAGTTCGACGTTAGCCAGATGCAAGGTCTCGGTACCAATAAACATCCGCCCGCGTTGGGCATAGTTAAGAACGTTACCTTGTCCGTCAAGCATAAAGGACAGGATGTTGGTGTCTCCTTTAATATCCTCCTGCTTAGACTCGGCGTAGCTGACCCAACGACCACCATTTTGAGGAGCGGGCTTACCAGCTAACTCGGCGGGGTTTTCGATACGGTGCCACTTACCGGCCTCTACCAGATTGGTGTACATCGTGTAGAGGTTCTCTGCAAGAGGGCCGGACTGTTCCCACATCAACCAAACGGCATCGACACTGAAGGTCTTGAAGAACAACTCCTTCAAAGGCTCGTAGGTTTTACCGTCCAGGGCGGCGGCAGGGTCAATCCAGAGCACGGGGTCGTTGTCGTCAAAAGGCTTGCCGAAGGATTTGGCGATCGCCTTAGCCTCGGCAAACATCTGGCTATAGACCGGGTCGTCGCTGCCAACGTTGGCGGAGATAGTGTTACCGATAACCATCAACCACGAGTAGGTAGCATCGGCTTTCAGGGCATCTTGCAGGGTAATCTGCTGTACCTTAACGTTGCTTAAC
>JAYKIP010000384.1:0-8256 GCA_035286205.1 Merismopediaceae cyanobacterium | reverse complement strand
CGTCCTTGACAAGCATGATTTTTCGTTTTTTGGCTAGGATATACCGCGTCTCCATCGCCTGCAATCCGTTCCACTCTTCATTCATTCACCACGTTAATCGTCCGAGGTTTTTACAAGCATGAATTCTTTGAATCGTTGGCAGACGGCCCTAGGAGTCAGTACCGCCTTCAGTCTAGGTTTACTCAGCACAATGCCCGTTTTGGCTTTACCAACGGATGACGTGGTTAAGATTTTACAAGGGGTTCCTGTCTTTACGATCGCCGATGCCCAGGGTGCGCCCCTGGTGGCTATGGAAGGAAATAAAAAGATTTCGGGAGTTTTCCTCAGTCAACGGGAAGCCCAGACCTTTTTTGATCAACTGAAAAAGCAAAAGCCTGATGTGGCCGCCAAGGTCTCCGTCCAACCCGTTTCGTTAGGGGAAGTCTATAAAATTGCCCTCTCCACGGCCAATAAACCCGATGCCTTGGTCTTTGCCTATGTGCCAGTCCCCACAGAAGTGGAAGCCGCGAAAAAACTAGCCGGGCAACAATACCAGGGCGGTGTGCCTCTCTATATCGCCAGGGGCGGCAAGGAGCAGGGTTATCTCACCATTCAGCAAAATAATGAACAGGTGATTCCCTTCTTTTTTGAGCAGAAGCAGATTAATGAAATGGTGGCCCGCTTCAAAAAGGAAAAGCCCGATTTAGCCTCGACGGTGAAAATTGAGGTTGTGCCGTTAGAAAATGTCCTGGCCACGCTCCAACAAAGCAACGATGCCGCGTTGAAACAAATTCGGTTTGTTCCCTCCGATGAGTCCCAGGCCTTTATTCGCAACATGATCAATCAAGCGAAAAATCAGCCGGCTGCTCCGAAAAAATAAGATGCAGTTTTCCATCGAGGGTCAAGCTTTGGCCCAGTGGCGTAGGGAGGCAATCCAACAGGCGATCGCCGGAGGAATAGATCCCAACGAAGTAGATTGGTTTCTGCAATACAGCACGGCTCTGGATAAGTTGACCTTACGCCTAGACTCCTTGGCGGATTGGGCGGCCATTCCCTCCCGGTATCCCTTCCCTGAACTTCAACAACGTTGGCAACGCCGTCTGAGGGAACGCTGTCCTCTCCAGTATTTGGTCGAAGTGGCTCCCTGGCGGCAATTTCATTTGCGGGTATCCCCGGCGGTTCTCATTCCGCGTCCGGAAACAGAATTATTGATTGATTGGGTAGCAAGCCAGATTAAATCTCAGCCACATCTCCAGACCGGCAACTGGGTGGATCTCGGTACCGGTAGTGGGGCGATCGCCCTGGGGTTAGCCGCTCTTTTACCGGATGCTCAGATCCATGCCGTAGATTACAGTGAGGAAGCTTTGGCGATTGCGCGTCAGAATGCCCAGACCTACGGTTTACAGAATCAAATTCACTTTTACCAAGGTTGCTGGTGGGAACCCCTCGACTATTTACGGGGCCAAGTCCAGGGCATGATCGCCAATCCCCCCTATATTCCTTCGGCAGAATTACCCCACCTACAGCCAGAAGTCTATGGCCATGAACCGCTTTTGGCTCTCGATGGGGGAGAAGATGGATTAACGGCGATTCGTCATCTGATTAATACGGCCCCGGATTATTTACAAGCTTCTGGCCTGTGGGCGATCGAGATGATGCAAGGGCAAGGAGCGCAAATTAAAACCCTACTGAGTCAGCAGGGTCATTATCAAAAGATTCAGGGGGTCAACGATTTGGGCGGTATTGAGCGATTCGTCACGGCCCAGGTTCATTAAGCCGGGATAAATTTGAGGGCAACCCCGTTCATGCAATACCGCTTACCGGTTGGGGCCGGGCCATCATCAAAGACGTGACCGAGATGACCCCCACACCGACGGCAATGGACTTCCACCCGTGTCATAAAGAAGGAACGATCAACGGATGTGGCGATCGCCTGGGGTAAGGGATCATAAAAGCTAGGCCAACCCGTCCCACTATTGAACTTAGTTGCCGAGGAAAAAAGCGGGAGAGCACAGCCGGCACAGTGGTATTCACCGGCTCCATACTGCTTATCTAGGGGGCTAGTATGGGATCTTTCGGTGCCATGCTGTCGGAGAACTTTATACTGCTCCGGGGTCAGGGAAGCCCGCCATTCGGCATCGGATTTCGTGACTTCAAAGGTTTCGGATTGACTGGTCATAGGAGTGGGATAGGAGGACAGATAACGGGCTACCCCCCAGACGGCTAAGGTGGCAGTACCCGCTTCTAAAAGGTAGCGTCTCTTCATCGGGAATTGTCAAAGATGAAAGCCAAACAGATAGACTTTACTCTATCAGCCTATCCTAGCGCAGAGACAGAGAGTTAGGAAACGGGGCTTCCCAGACCATTATGGCCGGCGGTTGTTTAGGAGGCTTTTTTCTCTAATGTCCAAAAGGGAAAGGTTTGGCTCGGATTGATCACCGCTCCAGCGATCGCATTTTGGGCAAAGGCAAAGTCTTTGGTCTGCCAGAGGGGAATATAGGGAATATCCTGGGCCAAAAGGGTTTGAATTTCGCCAAAGATTGCATTGCGTTTTTCAGAGTCTAATTCGCGGCGTTGCTGGGCAATTAATTCATTCATTTGAGGATTGTAATAAAACGAGCCTTGGCTTTGCGCTCCCCCCTCTTCACAGCCCTTCTGCACAGAACCTTTGGCACAGTCTAAAAAAGGATAGATATAGTTATCCGGATCGAGAAAATCAGGATACCAGTTAGATAACGTGCTTTCGTATAATCCCTTACCCACATTGCGAAAAAACGCGGCTCCGGCAATACTATTGGGTTCAAATTGAATGGCATTATCTAAATCCCGTTTGGAGAGGGCTTTTAATAAAGCGGCCACAATACTATTGGGAATGGAACCCGAAGAATGCCAGATTTGCACTCGCACCGGATTCTCTTTACTAAATCCCGCTTGCTGTAAAAATTGTTTGGCTTGTTCGATATTATGATCGCCGTAGGCTGTCTGAAAAACCGGTTGATAGGCCGCAAAACTTTTGGGAATCATGCTATATAAAGGTTCTCCCTGACCCTGTAAAATCCGTTCATTTAACAGTTTGCGGTCAATTAATGCGGCGATCGCCTTTCTCACCAGAATTTGTTTAAGGGCATCGGTCTGCATATTTAACGCCATAAAATTAATCACCGATCCCGATGAATCAATCACTCGACCTTTTCCCTTGGCTGCATCCTCCTTGAGAGCTTTTACCTGTTGCGCTTGCAGGGATTGATAGGCCACATCAACGGCTTGAGTCCGAAACGCATTAAATAAATTAGCCGGGTTACTGGGATATAACTGGAGATTAATACCGGCATTTTTCGGTTTTTCGCCCCAATAATCGGCAAAAGCTTCTAACCGTAATGAATCACTATTAAAGGCCGTTAAACGATAGGGGCCGGTTCCCACAAAACTTTCCGGATTAAATTTCCCTTCGCCAATTTCGTAGGCGTTAGGAGACACAGCACAGGCCCCCGGAAAAGCCAAAAGAGCCGGAAACGCCGCAAAGGGTTCTTTTAAACGAATGACCAGGGTTTGAGGATCTTTAACCGTGACTGTATCAATGGTGTCAGCTAAGAGAAAGGAAGGTTCCCCCCCATTTTTAATAAACCGATTTAAGGAAAAGGCCATTGCCTCGGCAGAAAAAGAAGTCCCATCGTGGAAGGTCACCCCCGACCGGAGGGGAATGGTATAGGTCAGCCCATCGGCACTGAGGGTCGGCATCGCCTGGGCCAGTTGGGGAATCAGGGTGGTCGTTCCCAGTTGGTAGGTGTAGAGGGTTTCCCCTAGGTTATAAACCACCATCAAACCCGCTAGATCGTAGCTGTCCGCCGGGTCAATAGTACGCGGTTTTAGCACTGTTCCAATGGTAATGTGTCGGGTATCGGACGCGATCGGAGGACTTGCTTGCGGGAGACAGCCCACCAATCCGTAGCTGATTAGCCCAAAAAACAAGATAAAAGCCAAGATACTACGCCCCAGGCTCTTTTTTAAGCGTAATCTCCGTAATAAACCCTGAATCATTACCGCGTTATCCGTAATCAAAACTAGCCTTTCATTATAGGGGGGGACGGTCGCTTTGACGGTAAGGCTTTTTCAGGTTTCGTGATCTTCCCCAGAAGGGTAGAATGAGAATTTGGGAGAAAAGAGTAGGTTATTTTCACTTCCGGGGATTGTTCAACAGATATTGACACCATTATGGAAAAGATCCATGGTTATCCGGGGATTAACGCAACAGAAAACGACTTCTCCTTATTATCATTAAAGTGTTGGGTGATTCAGTTTTCCCTGTTTTGGGGTTGGGTCTTGTTCAATTAGTGATGAAATTATCCTATGAGTCAAATCTCTGTTGTTACCGGTCGTGGTCTGCCTTTACGGGGCAATGACATTGATACCGATCGCATTATTCCCGCCCGTTTTTTGCGGTGTGTCACCTTTGAAGGGTTAGGTCAATCCGTTTTTGCGGACGATCGCCAACAATTACAGGGACAACATCCCTTCGATCAACCCCAGTACCAGGGAGCCAAACTGCTGGTGGTCAATGCCAATTTTGGCTGTGGTTCCAGTCGAGAACACGCTCCCCAGGCGATTATGCGGTGGGGGATTCAGGCTCTAATCGGCGAAAGTTTTGCGGAAATCTTTTTTGGGAATTGTATTACCAATGGGGTTCCCTGTGTCACAGCGACGGCGGCGGATCTAGAGGCGTTACAAACGGCCCTCGAACAAGACCCCCAGTTAGACCTGACCTTAAATCTGGAAACCCTTACCCTCACCTATGGTCAACAGTCGTTTACTGTTACCCTCAACGAAGGAGCTAGACAAACCCTAATCACCGGTAAATGGGATAGTTGCGGCCAATTGATCCAGGATTTTGAGGCCATTCACCAAACGGCCCAACAACTGCCCTATCTCCACTGGTCGGCGGCTTGATCACCGGTCTGCATACCCTACGGTGGGAAATGGCGGAGGACTTCAACAGGGTTTATGGATATTGAGCAATTACTCTGGCATTACGAACAGGGCGATCGGGACTTTGCCCATTTAGATCTCCGCCATAGTGATCTCGTCCAGGTGGACTTTCGGGAAATTAATCTGAGTCGCGCCACCCTGGAATGGTCAAATTTAAGCGGGATAGACCTGAGCTATGCCACCCTAGACCACGCCGACCTTGCCAATACGCGCTTGATGAGTGCCAAGCTGGTGGGAGCCGACTGCACCGGGGCCGATCTCAGTGAAACCGATCTGAGTTGGGTAGATTTAAGCTCGGCAGTGTTAGTGGGGGCCAACCTCACCCATGCTCAATTTAAACAAACCTGTTTAGTGGATGCTGATTTGGAAGGGGCCAATCTCAGTGGAGCCAATTTTGTCGGGGCCAATTTAACCGGGGTTAACCTACGACGAGCGGATCTGACGGATGCCAACCTGAGCGGGATGGATTTAACCGGGGCGAATTTGAGCCGGGCGGATTTAACTGGGGCCGATCTCCGGGGAGCCAACTTAGATCATGTCAATATGTACAAGGCCGATCTGAGTCAATGTCAATTACGCAATAGTAATTTTGAAGGGGCTTTTTTCCAGGGAGCCAATCTGAGCCGCGCCAATTTAAAGGGGGTGAATTTAGGCAGTGCGATTATGCGAGAGGTCAATTTAAGTTTAGTCAATTTGTCGGAAATCAATTTGCGGGGGGTGAGTTCCTCGGAGGAATTAAACTTGAGTAATGCTTGTTTAAAAGGGGCCATTCTTCAGGGAGCCATTCTCAAAAATGCGAATTTCGACTATGCTTTATTACACCGGGCGTTGTTAGTGAGTGTGAATTTACAAGGCTCCAATTTGGTGGATTCTTCCTTACGGGGAGCCGATCTCCGCAATGCCAATTTTCGTAATAGTCACATTAGTAATATTACGTTAACAGAAACAATTATGCCCGATGGCAGTGTCCATCCCTAACAAAAGTTTTTAGTATTTTTTAGGTTTTTTTTGCCCATGCGTCCTATTCCTATTCCTCCTCAACCAGGTCAAGAATCCGTCTGGGATTATCCCCGGCCTGCGCGGGCCGAAGCCACAACCAAAGCGTTACGGGTGGTCTGTCAGGGAATCATCTTAGCCGCAACCCAACGGGGTCAACGGGTACTGGAAACCAGTCATCCTCCCACCTACTATTTTCCGCCGGAGGACGTGCAACAGGCTTATCTTTTGCCCAATGGCCGTCGCGGATGGTGTGAGTGGAAAGGCGGTTATGAATATTATGATGTCCAGATCGGAGAAGTCCAGATCCCCAACGCGGCTTGGCGCATGACACAGGTTACGCCCGGCTTTGAGGCGTTGCAGGGCTATTTCAGTTTTTTTGCCGGTTTAATGGATGCTTGTTTTGTGGAGGATGAACGGGTGATTCCCCAGGCGGGCAACTTTTACGGCGGCTGGATTACGTCGGATATTGTGGGCCCGTTTAAGGGGGAACCGGGTACCTGGGGGTGGTAGCTTAGATCGGTATTTTTTAGGCGATTCCCGATTAGGTTAGGCCCTGGACATTTCCCGATAGGCGGCATAAACCCCTTGCACATTGTACCAATTTAAAAAAATCCGGGCAATTTCTAGGGCTAATTGGGGGCGATTTTGATCAATTAACCATTGCAGGAGGGGAGCCAGGGTTTTTTCGTTGAGGGTTCCCCCTAGGGAGAGCAGTCCCCACAGAAGACGATGGAGCCAGGTCATTTGAATCATTAAGCGGACTTCCCAGGTGGGATGTTTTTGGTAGAACAGGACTCCCATGCGGCCCCGTTGGATTTCCTGGTCAATCAATTTGGGAATTTGCTGGAGGGCGAAGGGGGGATGCCAATGATAGCCGATCGCCGCCGGGCATTTAATTAATTTCAGGTCTAATTTTTTTAAGCGGACTCCGAGTTCCAGGTCTTCCCAGCCGTAGAGTTGAAAACCGGTATCAAATAAACCGGCTTCGAGTAACCATTTTTTGGCGATCGCTACGTTCCCAGTAGCAAAATAGGCGGCGGAAAAGTCGGTCAGTTTATAGGGTTCGCTGGTCGGGTCGTCAAAATTGCAGGTATTAATAACGGCTCCGTAGGTAAAGAGGCGATCGCTGTGGAGGGTTTGTTGGCCCTGGGTGAGGGCTTGGGCGTGAGCTTGCAGAAATTGAGGGGTAACCACCAGATCGCTATCAATAAAAATAATGGTATCGCCCTGGGCCTTTTCCACACCTAAATTGCGGGCGGCGGCGGGGCCTTGGTGGGATTGAGCATAGGTTGTCACCTGGGGTAATTCATTTTGATGGGCGGCAATCCAATCTAATGTGCCATCGGTGGAGCCATCATCTACCACAATGACTTCATAACCCGTTACCCAGTCGTCGGTCAATTCCTGCTGATGGAGGGCGAGCAGACATTTTTCTAGGATGGGTAAGCGATTATAGGTGGGAATGACAACACTAAAAAACATAAGCAACACCCTCAAAAGTCTCTGAATTATCTTAGCGAAGGGCGACCCTTAATTAACTCCTGGGCTAAATCTGTCCTCAATACCGACGACCTCGGCGATCGCCACAAAGTTACCGTTACCTAGGGGAGCATTAATAGGAGTAGTGCAACATTTAACCTAAGCAAAGCTGAGTATCGCTACCCAAACCTTGAAAAAGTATGGCATCATCCCGAAAGATGACGGCTGTTGCCTGCAAAGCACGAAACATAATATTCCGTGCGCCGTGCCAATCTCTTGGGGCTTGATAGCCACACTGAGGGCACTTAAACGTTTTTGAACCGCCCAGTTTTTCGTGGATATGACCACATTCAGGACAAGTTTTTGAGGTATAGGACTCGTTGCAACGAACCACCAAAACTCCGTTTCGGTTTGCCGCCTGCTGTAAATGTTGGGCGAATCGGTAATGGCTCCAGGTTAAGAGGTTGCGTACCGACTTCCTCTCGATTTTTCTAGTGGACTTTGAACTCATTTGGCTCGTCTCAAAAGTCGGCAAAAGGATCACCTTGTAGTGCCTTACTAGAAAAGAAGTGGTTTTGGTGTGAAGGTCTTTAATCAAGTTTTGGATACGACCCCGCAACCGACTGGCGGCTTTACGCATTTTATAGCGTTGGCGTTTTGATTTTGTCGTGCTAATCTGAGAATAAAGTTGGTCGAGATGCAGGCAAAGACGATGTATTGCTCCGATGTCTTTCCCGCCAACTTCTAAGATATTTTCTCCGTCATAGCCCGTCAAAAAAGTTCTTACCCCTGGGTCTAAAGCGATTACTCGTTCCT
>JAYKIP010000383.1:0-7132 GCA_035286205.1 Merismopediaceae cyanobacterium | reverse complement strand
TTTGATTATTGGTGCGCCGGTTGGTTTTGTCTCGGTAGTGGAATCCAAACAGGTTTTATCTCGTTTAGATATTCCCCAGATTCGGGTTGAAGGCCGCAAGGGGGGATCACCGGTCGTCGCGGCGATCGTTAATGCCCTGTTGGTTTTAGCTTGGCAAAAAGGGTCTAATTAATCTAGGGCTGTGCCTGAACGGGAAAACCCTGTTGTCTTAGATAATCGGCGGTTGCTCTGCCTGGTGTGTAGTTATAACCAAACTGGCTTTCTGTGTTATCGCTGATGACTTGAGGAGTCAACATAACAACAACTTCTGAGCGATCAGTTTGATCAGTTTGACTACGGAATAAAGCCCCAATCACCGGTAAATCTCCTAGAATCGGAACCTTGCTGGTGAGCGTTTGATCAATTTGAGTAATAATCCCTGACATAATTAGTGTTTGGCCATCCCGCAAGCGAAGCAAACCTGAAGACAATTCGCGTTTATTAATTAATGTGATGGTGTTGTTTGCTCCTGGCCCACTTTCAAATTGTTGCTGTCCTCCAGGAGATGCCACTGTTGGCTTAACAGAGAGGGAAATGAAACCATTATCGTCAATTCTTTCTACGTTAATTTGAAGCGTTAACCCTACGTCGGATAATACAGGGGTTGTAGTCCGAACACCACTTAAAGGGTCAACTTGGGTATTCACGCTCGATACCACTGATTCTGTTAGTTTAACTTGGGCTTCTTGACCCTCTTGAACAAATAAGGTTGGGTCAGTTAGAATTTTTGCATTGCCAGTACGAATTTGAGCTTCGACTTGGGCTTGAAAACGTTTTGGATATTGAAAATAAGAAGGAAGACCATAGTTAGCGGTAGCCGCCGTAATGGTATTCGTTGTTCCATCTGAGACGGAAGTGGCAGGGGTAAAACTGGTTAGCCCAGTAGTGGCAGGATTTGTTGAAATAGCAGCAGCAGAAGGAAAGAAGACACTAGGAATATCCCCAATCAAACTAGGGATAGTGATGGGATTATTATAGTCAAGAAACACGTTTGAATTGTTTAAGGGGTTCGTAATTAAAGGAGGGTTAGTAACACCACCAACAGCACTTCTTAATTGAGATGAGCTTAAGGGAGCCGTTTCACCAAAACGCATCACTGCGGTTCCTCGATCTTGAACGAAATAGCTGTCTTCATAACCAAACGAGAAACTACTTTTATAGTCTTGGATATTGTTCAGGTTAATATCAACAATTTTGACGTTAATAGCGACCTGGCGACGACGAGCATCAAGCTGAGTTAAAAGAGATGTTGCAATTTCAATCAATCGAGGTTCGCCAACTAAGGTAACAGAATTTAAACGAGGATCGGTGGCAACGAGTAGTCCTTCCAAAGGAGTCGCGCCCAAGGATTTTCGCCGCGTTTCATCAAGTTCAATTGGGATAATACGAGGATCAACTGTCTCTTCAAATGATTGTCCTGTTCGTTGATCATATACACGACGAATACTAGCTGGACGGTATAGATTGGTTTGTGCGCCTTGCAGGCTTAAGTAGGAGGCCGCACTGTCGGCTTGAGCCTGATTTAAACGAATCGTTCTAGTAATCAAATTTCTGGCTTCTTGGGGAAGTTTAGAGCCGATGAAAACAGTATTACCTCTTTTTGAGGCTTTCAGTCGAGCAACCATCAGAACAGAGTTAAAGACCTCCTGAACAGGTTGATTTTCAATGTCTAATGAAATGGAAGAGCCTGTTTGAATAGCTTTTGAGGCATCTATATCAGGTAAGGGAGTATCTGAATCAGTGAAAATGACGTTAACGCCAGCATAGCGAGCTAAGACTAATAACACTTCTCTTACCGGAGCTTGTCTTAATACTAAACGAGGAACAATAGCCTGACCTGCTGGCCCCAAATCTACGGGATCAAAGCGAGTATTAATATTAGAGATCGACATATCGCCCACCGGGGGAGCTACCGCCCTGGGTAACACCGGCGCAACGGGAACCGTCGGATAAATAATGCTGGGATTCGCCGGAGTCCCACTCGATCTAATAATCACCTCTGGATTGGGAACCATCACGCCACTCGCCCCTGGACTGCCCCCAGATGTAACCCCCGGCATCGGCGGCAAATTGGGAACATCGGCAGGAGCATTGGGATATTGGGCAATTTCTAGCGGTTGCTCTTTAACTCTGAAGGGCTTGAGCGATTTTTCTGTGATTTCAGGAGCTGAAATAGCCGTTTTTACACTGACCGACTTCTCTGCCTGACTGTCCGGCACCACCGTCTCTAACTCCGGGGAGACCATCACCTTATCTTCCGGCATGGTTGAAGACCCCTCAGACTGTCCTTCCTGAATCAGCGTCGTGGCCGATGACAACCTATCCGTTTCCGGGCGATCGCTGACGGCTCCTGCCACCGAAGGCGAAACCAACACCGCATAAATCGCCAGATTCGTTACTAAACCAAAATGAAAGGGTTTCACAGATCGCTCCTCAACACAGTCAAGACAATTATTAATGATTTATCGGAAAAACGTAAGCTTAAATTAAGATTTATTGCGCTGGGGCAGGAGAAGCACCGGGGGCCGGGGCCGCACCAGGGGGCGGGGGCGGTGGAGCTAACGCCGCTAATTCCTCCGGCGAAAGGGGTAATAACACATCCATCAGCATTGAGGTACTTAAGGTATCATTCGGTTCAGCCTTAACTTGCACCTGATTATCACGACGCACCACCACAATCGGAAAATCCGGCTTAATCAGATCCGTCTTTAAATCTCGCATCAAAATTAACGGTTGTAATCGCTCCAGATCCCGAATTAAATTGTGAGTGTTGCCGAACGCCCCTTTAAAAGCCACCTGAAAGGTTTGTCGCTTTAACTTATTTTGGGAACCCGGCCCTAGAGACTCATCCCCAATGGTCACGGGATCCCCCTGGGGCGTAAAACTCGTCAGTCTGACATTGCGACTTTGAAAGAGTTTACTAACATCCAACAAGATCGTCTGTAAATCCCCGGCACTGGCAAATAACGCCAAAACCTGTTGCCGGCGATCCTCTGACTGTTTCAGCTTTAACTCCGCTTCCGCAATTTTTTGCTCTAACTTACCCGCCTTTTGTAGATCCACTTCCTGCTGTTTAGTCGCTTCATCTGTCTTGAGTTTTTGATATTCATCCCAAGCCGGCAAAAAGAAATTCAACAACACATAAACCGCTCCAACAACCCCCAACACCGCCAGCGCAATGCCAGAAACCTGGGGCGTAAAGGTAATCCCGAAAGCCGTTGGATAGTTCGCATTCTCGTCAAATTCGGTATCAAGAACCGTCGTTGTGGTGTAGTCTTCGGTGTAGGTCATAGGTCAAGTTGTCGCATTTTAAGGTTTAGCAGGAGCCGGACTGGCACCAGGAGGGGGAGCCGGTGGAACCGGGGGAGTCGTCGCGGCCTTTTGTAAAATGCCCTTTTGTTCTAGGGTTTTAAAGCGGGTCACTAAGCCGATCGCCCCCTTACGAACCAGTTCGGGTAACAACTCCTTGTCGGGCGTATCACTGAGTTCTGTCGTGATTGAGTATTTAACCCCCTGGGGAATCTGGACAACCCCGGACTCCTTTGTTGTGGGATCGGGATCATCGGGTTCAGAAATAACGCCTTCGCCAGAAATGGGTAATGGAGCGGCCGTCGCTGAGACTAACTTGGTTTTATCCGCTTTAAAAAACGGCGAATTTTGTAACATCAAAACAAAATCATTTAACGCCGCATAATTGCCCGCAAATCCCGATAGGGTAATGACCTTACCCGTCTGTTGCAAACTCACTAATTGAATCCCCGGCGGTGTTTGATCCGTTAAATCCTGTAATAAAGCTGACCAGGGTTTCACCTGACTAAAAACCCCCACCAATGCCGCCGTATCGCTATCCACTCCCTTCGCTTTATTTTCTAATTCCGCTACCTTTTGATTCTGGGCTTTTAACCGAGCCAGTTCCGCTTCTAACGCCTGAATATTGGTCTGGGTTTGACTCTTTTGCCAATTGACAAACAGAATTGATCCCCCCGCCAACAACGGCAATAATAACATCACTCCCGCGCCAATATAGATGGGGAGTTGCTTTTCAAAATCGGGTTTCCCCACTGCCACAATCGTCGTCATCGCAGTTTTCTTGGAATCTAAACTCCGATCCTTTAGGAAATTAACGTCTAAACTATACATAATTCATGATCCATAAAAGCCAAAAACCAATCATCCTAAGCCCAGTTAAAGTTAGTCAAAGTTAACGATTAAACCTTGCGTAGGCCCAACCCCAAAACCGTTCCTAAACTGGGACGTTCCACGGCGGCAAATTGCTGAGTTGTCTCAATATTGAGAGCCGTTAGCGGATCAATTTGCATACTAGGAATACTGAGACGTTGGGTTAGATATTCATCCAATTGGATTAACCCCCCCCCTGGCCCCGCCAAGAGTAACTGCACCACTTCTAAATCCTCACTTTGGTTAAGGTAAAAGTTAATAGAACGTCTCAATTCATCGGTTAATTCTCCCATCACCCGCATTAATGCTGTCATCCCTGGGTTAACCGCCGTTCCCTGGGTACTCAAGGTATCAAATTGGGTCACGGGAATGGTCATCCCCTGAAGAATTTCCGGATTGCGGGAAGGGGGTAAATTCATCGCCCTGGATAACGCATTTTGCATCTGAAACGTGCCAATGGGAACTGTCCGCGAAAATTGGGGAACACCATCTACAATAATCGCAATTTCCGTATTGTCAAATTCAATATCTACTAAAACGACGGCTTCTTTTGAGCCAAACTGCCGCAGTTGTTCCCGAATGGTGCGAATTAAGGCAAAACTGTTGACTTCTAAAATATCAACTTCTAAACCCGCTTGTTGGAAGGTATCTAGGTAGGAATCGGTCACTTCTCGCCGGGTGGCCACCAGTAAAACTTGAACTTTTTCAATGCCGTCATCATCTTCAAAAAAGCCTAGTTTTTGATAGTCTAAATCCACCTCTTCCCTGGGATAGGGCAAATATAAAGCCGCTTCATGGTTGAGTACCATATCCCGCAGTTCCACATCATCTAATTCCGCTGGCACCGGAATAATCCGAATAATGGCTTCACGCATAGGCACAGCCGTAGCCACTTGCTTCGTGTTAATTTTATTCTCTTTGAACATTTCCTGAATGATTTCCGCGAGGGAAGGCGAGTCCACAATTTTACCTTCTTCAAAAATGCCTTCGGGAATAGACGTATGGCAGTACTTTGTTAATTTATAATTTTGCCCTTGTTTAGCGAGTTCTACTAAATTAAGACGTTCGGGAGTAATTTCTAAGCCTACGCCCTGACCTTTGGAGCCAAAGGATTTGATCAGATTTTGAAAACGACTAAACATAGTAGAGTTCCTTGCGGTAGTCTAAAAAACAAGCCAATCAATTTCTCTAAGGGGGAGCAACCAAGAGAGCTATCAGCGGGACTGGGGGACAATTCTCTGGGCGATCTGGGGGATAGGAGCGAATTCGGAAAAATTTTCCCGTTATGTTATTCAGATAACCCCATCGTCGTCCTAAAGCCGGCAGGCGATCGCCGTGAAAATACGGATTAATCTGTGGGGAGGCAAGAGGCGTGTAACCCTATCCTAGCCAATCCCTGGCCACTGTCAAGCGTTGCTTACAATTTTTGACATACGGTTTGACATACGGTTCGAGATACGATTTGAAATAGGGGTTGAAATAGGGGTTGATAAGGAAACCCAGGAGACAAGGGCGATCGCCGCCGGGAAACAGACCTGCCCCAAGGTCTATGGAAAAAAGACTCCTTAAACTGCTTAAATAGCGATCAAGACTCAATGCTATTGGCAGACAAACACAATGCACATCGCTTGGCTGGGCAAGAAATCCCCCTTTTGCGGCAATGTTACCTACGGTCGAGAAGTGACGAACGCACTCCTGGATCGGGGGCACCGGGTCAGTTTTTTGCATTTTGCCCAGGAAGATTCCAGCGAGCAGGATTGGCCCGACTGTCCCGAAGTCCTCTTGCCTTTTTTGTTTAAATCTACGATTTATACGATTCCCACACCTCGCTCCAGCAAGATTTTAACGGAATCTCTGCAAAAGCTAAAACCGGATTTAGTCCATGCTTCCTTAACTTTATCGCCTTTAGATTTTCGTTTGCCGGAAATTTGTGAGGAGTTAAATATTCCCCTGGTGGCAACCTTTCATCCTCCCTTTGATAGTAAATTACGCAATCTTTCCTCCAGCACTCAGTTTTTAACCTATCAACTCTACGCCCCATTTTTAGCCCATTATGATAAGGTCATTGTTTTTTCCCATTTACAGCGTAATTTATTAGTAAAATTGGGGGTTCCTCGCCGCAAATTGGCCATTATTCCCAATGGCGTGGACAGCGATCGCTATTCTCCCGGCTCTTCCCCGATTAAGGAACAATACCAAGCTAAACGTCTTTTTGTGTATCTAGGACGCATTGCCCCCGAAAAAAATGTGGAAGCCCTCTTAAAAGCCTGGAAAGCTTGTGATATGGGGGAAGATGCCAAATTATTAATTGTCGGTAATGGACTATTAAAGTCAACCTTACAACCCTTGTATGGGGTAGAACAGGGCATTCATTGGTTAGGTTTTATTGCTGAAGAAGAAACACGCATTCAAATTTTACGGGCCGCCGATGTGTTTATTTTGCCTTCTTTAGTAGAAGGATTATCCTTATCGTTATTAGAGGCCATGGCCTGTGGAACGGCTTGTTTAGCGACCGATGCCGGAGCCGATGGGGAAGTATTAGAAAAAGGAGCCGGGGTCATTCTCAATACCCAGGGAGTCACCACCCAATTAAAAACCCTGTTACCCCTTTTCCGTGACCACGAAGAAATTACCATTTTGCTCGGCAAAAAAGCGAGAGAACGGGTCTTGGAACGCTACACTTTCCAGGAAAATATTAACTCATTGGAGGATCTCTACCAAAAAATTCTCACACAAAATCCCGGCCATTTATCTCTCCATACCATTGAATAGTTATGACCATTTCTCGCACGATTTGTTTGGGATTTTTAGCCGTGATTCTAACGGGCAGTCTGCTCTTAATGATGCCCTTTTCAACCACAGACGGTCACTGGGGAAATGGGTTAGTCGCTCTTTTTATGTCCACTTCGGCGGT
>JAYKIP010000382.1:0-9735 GCA_035286205.1 Merismopediaceae cyanobacterium | reverse complement strand
CAGTCGAAATTTTCTGAAGTGGTTTTTAGCGGCAGTAATTAATCCCCTGCTCCGTGATTTTAAGCGATTTAAATTCATACTAAAATGGTTCTTCCAGGGCAGGCGTTGGGTCTGTCCTTCTTCTTTTGTAGGGTTTTTTTGGGGTGACGGGTAGAATACCGACTCTATCGGAGAAATGCCAAGGCTTCGGCCTCTATCACAGGTCATTGTGGCGATCGCTTTCGGCTAGACCGCCCCCATTCCAAATTGCTTTTGCCATAGTTCCCTGTAATCCGTTAAAATGTTGAGATGGATTTTATTATAATGCCTAAGCAGTTAAGCGTGGGAGTTTAAGCCATGGTTACCGGAATATTGCAGACAGCAGTTTTTTGTTGAATGTCTAATCGGTGATCTATTCGTTTAAGTTCATTAGGATCGCCCCCTCCCGAACTCAGAAAACAGCGATCGCACTATTGTCATAGCTCAGTTTGTTCAAAGCCTCACAGTGAGAGGGAAAGTAAGTTGGCGATTGCAGGATTTGGTGTCTTGACCCTACACAAGAAGAGACTTGGGTACAATAATACGGTAAAAACTGCTAAGGAATGGTGAAACTTGCTCAATCCCCATTAATAAGACTATGATTGATTTAGGTTAATTTGAAGGAACATTGATAGATGTCTAACAGCTCTCTTTTCTTAAGTATTGAGGTTTTTAGTGCAGGTTTTGGGGCTTGGCTAGGATTTCAACTTGTGGGCATTTGGGGAGGGGTTATCGGTGCTTCTGTAGGTGCTTTAATTAACTGGTTATTGAAAGTTATTTTAGAAGAATCCTCAGAAAATTCCAAATTGAAACGCAAAATACTGACAAAATTAAATAGCTCATCTTCTATTGAAGTAAGGGATCTAATTCAGATTCATGGGTATGAAGTTCCAACAGATTGCTTTATCTATGATAATAAACTTCCATATATTAAAATTCTGAAAAAATATAGAAAAGCCTTAACACAATTAGAAGCAGAGAACCATGTCGTAGGAACAATTAATAAGTCATACGGATTAGTAGATCCCCCAAATCAGTGGGTTAATGAGTTTTCAGGGCGTGCTTATAAAAAGATATAGATAGGTTCAAGTAATTTTTTGTGTTTTTACTTGATTTTAGACTAAATAGATCTTGCTGAATGCAAAATTCTTGTCGGGCAACGCT
Organism: Merismopediaceae cyanobacterium; assembly: GCA_035286205.1. Classification (GTDB taxonomy): domain Bacteria; phylum Cyanobacteriota; class Cyanobacteriia; order Cyanobacteriales; family Microcystaceae; genus Woronichinia. The sequence continues at coordinate 8,553 of JAYKIP010000382.1, read as the reverse complement.
TTCCGTAATTTTGAAAACGATAAGGTACAAAAATATAGCATTTAGAGATTCAAAATCCATTTTCGCTTTAAGTCTGAGGTAAAGCCGTTAAAACAAAACGAATAGATGTTGCGACAACCGCCGTAAACAAAATACCAATCAAAGCCCAAACCTGTTTACTTTGATTCCCCTCAACCTTTTCAATTTGCTGTTCCATCTTATCAAATCGTTTATCCATCGAATCCAATCTTTTCTCTATGTTATCAACCTTGGTTTCTACCGTCGCCAATCGCACCTGAACGTGATTGACATCACTAGAAAGCGTTTCTAGTTTCCTATTCATATCGGTAGAGAGCGCATCTAGTTTTCTGTTGGTATCGGCAGAGAGCGCATCTAGTCTTCTATTGGTATCTGCCGTCATAGTATCTAGCTTCTTATTCATTTCGGCTAGAATGTCGCGCAAATCCGTTTCAATAATAGTCGGTGTCGGCATAACCTATCTTGATTGATCAAACTGATACATCTATTATAATCTATCTTTTTACAGATCGCCCCCTCTCAAATTCAGAAAACAGCGATCGCCAGCAAATTCACTCAAATTTTCCTGGGATAAAATCGGGATCAAGCAATTCCAACAGCGAAAAAGGAGATTCCTGGGGAAATAACATTTTAGGGAGTGGATATTTGCGGAGAGTATCCCTTCTTGCATCTTGATAACAGTCTAAAAATATATCATTGAGAACAGATTTTAAACTGGGGCTATCGGCTAATATGTAGGCAATTTGTCGCCTTTGTTCAACAATGGTATTGAGCCATCCCCTCGCATTATATTCTTTTTCCGTTGTCCAATATTGAAGCTTTAAGAGATGTTCAATTAACACCGTTAGGCGAGTTTTTAATTCCCTCCTTTGACTTTTGCCCATGCTGTCTATTTCTTCAATTAAATTTTCTACATCTAATTGTCCTAGTTCACCCTGTTGCAGTAGTTCGACAGTTTTTTGTATCCACAAATAAAAATCCTGTTCGTATAATGAGAGTTTGGGATCAGTTATCGGCATTTAAACATCTCCTAACAGGATGGAATACTCGACCTTATTATCGGAAAATTCCGTTATGGCGATCGCTCCCTCCCGAACTCAGAAAACAGCGATCGCCGATTTAACTAGACCCTAATAGGGCCATTTCCAGTTCACCACATCGGGCCGGTCAATGCCGTGCTCGTAGGCGTAGTTGCGGCAGGCGATCTGCTCGTCTTTGAGGTGTTCCTTGACATGAGCGCCGGCCACCCGCAGTTGAGGAATGCGGTCAATAACGTCAATGGCGATGCTAAAGCGGTCGATCTGGTTACAGATAGCCAAATCGAGGGGCGTGTTGATATTGCCCTTTTCCTTATAGCCCCGCACATGGAGGTTTTTGTGGTTATGGCGGCGGTAGGTGAGACGGTGAATCAGCCAGGGATAGCCATGGAAGTTGAAAATAATCGGTTTGTCCAAGGTAAAGAGGCTGTCGAAGTCCCGGTCGCTGAGGCCGTGGGGATGCTCCGTGTCCGGTTGCAGACGGAACAAGTCAATCACGTTGACAAAGCGGATTTTCAGATCCGGGAAGGCTTCCCGCAGAATACAGGAGGCCGCTAGGGATTCCTTCGTAGGAATATCCCCAGCGCAGGCGAGAACCACGTCGGGTTCGTGACCGGCATCGGTGCTGGCCCATTCCCAAATATCAATGCCCTTGGTGCAATTTTTCACCGCCATGTCCATGTCATGGTACTGGAGGTGCATTTGCTTATCCGAGACAATAACATTGATATAGTTTTTGCTCCGCAGGCAGTGATCCGCCACAGAGAGGAGGGAGTTTACGTCCGGGGGCATATAGATACGCACCACATCGGGGCTTTTATTTAACACCACGTCCAAAAAGCCGGGGTCTTGGTGGGTAAAGCCGTTGTGATCCTGACGCCAAACCGTGGAGGTGATCAGCAGATTGAGGGAACCGACTTCCTCTCGCCAGTGGATATGGTTGCAGATTTCCAACCATTTGGCGTGTTGGTTAAACATGGAATCAATGACGTGGGCAAAGGATTCGTAGGTGGAGAAGAAACCGTGACGACCGGTTAGTAGATACCCTTCTAACCAGCCCTCCAGGGTATGCTCGCTCAACATTTCCATCACCCGTCCGTCCGGGGAAAGTTCGCCGCCGTCCTCATCCTCTGGCAGGTACTCAGCGATCCAGAATTTTTTGCTGACTTCGTAAACGGAATAGAGCTTGTTGGAGGTGTTTTCGTCGGGGCCGAAGACCCGGAAATTGGTCATGTTATTTTTCATGACATCTCGCAGGAAAATCCCCAGGGGCTTGGTATTCTCTACTTCCACCGTGCCGGGTTTCTCCACCTTAACGCCGTAGTCCCGGAAGTTGGGCATTTTCAAATCCCGGAGCAGGAGACCACCGTTGGCGTAGGGGGTAGAGCCGATGCGTTTTTCCCCCGTCGGTGCCACTGCTTTGATTTCGGGGCGCAACGTCCCGTTTTCGTCAAAGAGTTCTTCCGGTTTGTAGCTCTTCATCCAAGCTTCCAGTTGTTCCCGGTGTTCGGGGTTGTCGTGCATTCCCCCCATCGGAACTTGGTGCGCCCGCCAGAAGCCTTCCACCTTGCGACCATCCACAAAATCGGGGCCTGTCCAACCCTTGGGGGTGCGAAGGACGATCATGGGCCAAATGGGCCGCTCCGCTTTGCCGGAGTTGCGGGCCTCTTGCTGAATGCTGTGGATTTCAGCGACGCAGTGATCCAACGTGGCCGCCAGTGCCTGGTGCATGGATTCGGGGTCGGAGCCTTCTACAAAGTAAGGGTTATAGCCGTAGCCTTCAAAGAGGGCTTTCAGTTCTTTATGGCTAATCCGAGACAGAAGAGTCGGGTTATTGATCTTATAACCGTTGAGGTGTAGGACTGGCAGAACCGCACCGTCCCGGATGGGGTTAATAAATTTATTGGAGTGCCAGGAGGTGGCTAGGGGCCCCGTTTCCGACTCGCCATCGCCGGGCATAGCCACCACGATTAAATTGGGATTGTCAAAGGCGGCACCGTAGGCGTGGGAGAGACAATAACCCAACTCGCCCCCTTCGTGGATAGAGCCGGGGGTTTCCGGGGTGCAATGACTGCCGATGCCACCGGGGAAGGAAAACTGTTTAAAAAATTCCCGCATCCCCTCAATGTCTTCGCTACAGTGGGGATAAAAATGGGAGTAACTGCCCTCTAGGTAACAGGGGCCGAGAAAACCGGGAGCGCCGTGGCCGGCTCCGACCATGAAGAGCAGATCCTGGTTAAATTTTTTGATAATCCGGTTCAGGTGGGTATAGAGGAAGCTAATGCCGGGGCTAGATCCCCAGTGTCCTAGCAGGCGCTTTTTAATTTGCTCCGGTTGTAGAGGTTCCCGCAGAAGAGGGTTTTCCCGCAGGTAAATCATACCGGCGGCGAGGTAGTTGGCGGCCCGCCAAAAGGCGTGGAGGTTTTTCAGTTCCTCTGCGTTCAAGGGAGCTCCGCTGATGGTGGTCCGGGCGGGGCCGAAGGGGCTGATGGAATGGGTATGGGTCGGTTTAGAAGGAGTGGCTACCATAAAATAGAAACCCAATGACGGGGATTGATAACAGAGATTGATTGATACTAGGGCCAGAGTTCGCGATCGCCCCTGGAGGAGATTGAACGTCTGTTTCAACTTAGCTTTTCATTACATTAATCTTAATAGTTTAGATTTCTGATTAAGATTCTTTTAAATTTGTGTTAAATTTCTGATTAAGATTCCCTTAAGTTTGTGTTAAATTCCTGAACCCAGGGTCAGACTGCCTAAAGCCTACGTCAAGATTTCTCAACTTTTGGTTAGGTTAAGGCAAGGTAAAGCCCCGAATACCGTACCATGGAAGATAACGTCGGCTATCGGGAGAATGTGAGTGCGACTTTTAGACCCCCTTGCCCAGGGTTCCCTGCCTGCCCAAATTTTGCAGTTTGATCAGGGATTAACCCTTGTTCATCAATATCTGCCGGAAATTCCGGTGGCGGTGGTAGATGTGTGGGTGAAAGCGGGGGCGATCGCCGAGCCGGATGATTGGCCGGGAATGGCGCATTTCCTAGAGCACATGATTTTCAAGGGAACGAAACGGGTTCCACCGGGAGCATTTGATCAAATCATTGAATTTAATGGGGGAATGGCCAATGCGGCCACCAGTCACGATTATGCCCATTTTTTCCTGACGACGGCTTCTCCCTATCTACGCCAGACCTTGCCCTATTTAGCGGAAATTTTGTTACAAGCAGAGATCCCCGAAGAAGAATTTTATTGTGAACGGGATGTGGTTCTCGAAGAAATTCGCGGCAGTTACGATGACCCGGACTGGTTGGTTTTTCAAAGTTTGTGTTCCTCTCTGTATGCCCATCATCCCTATGGTCGTTCTGTTTTAGGTGCCGAGGCCGATTTAAGACGCTATACTCCCAACCAAATGCGCTGTTTTCATCGTACCCATTATCAACCGGAAAATATGACGGTGGTGATCGTGGGGGATGTGACAGAAACGGCGGCAATTCAGTTAATTCAGGATACTTTTGATAATTTTGGGGCGCGATCGGAATGTCCTCCCACAACGGTAGAAGCGGAACCGCCCTTAACTGAGATTCGCCGTCAGCATTTGCTCAAAAACGATGGGGGTCATAGTCGCTTGATGATGGGCTGGATTGGGCCGGGCATTGATTGTCTGGAGGAGGCCCTGGGTTTGGATATTCTATCGGCGGTGTTAGCGGGGGGACGCTGTGCGCGGTTAGTGCAGGAATTACGGGAAGAATTGCATCTGGTGTTGGATATTTACAGCAGTTTTTCCCTACAACGGGATTCGAGTTTGTTTAGTATTAATGTCTATTTAGAGCCGTTCTTTCTCGAAGAAGTGGAAAATCGTATCCGCGATCGCCTCTATCAATTACAGACGGAACCCATTAGCGAGGTGGAATTAGCTAAAGCAAAACGGTTATTGTGCCATGACTATATTTTTTCAACGGAAACCCCTAGTCAATTAGCCGGTTTGTATGGCTATTATCAGACCTTAGCCTCTGCTGAATTTGCCGCCCTTTATCCCCAAAAAATTCAAGAAATGAATATTACCAAATTACAACGGCTGGCGAATCAATATCTTTCTCCCGATTATTATGCGATTACAATTTTGGAATCAGTCAATAGTGGATAGGGAATAATTGATAATTGATAATTGATAATTGATAATTGATAATTGATAGTTAATAGTTGATAATTAATAAGGACACTTAATGGGTCTAAATTTATTCAAAAAGCGACTGATACTGTGTCCAAAATGAAACCCGTTGTTTAAATTCTCCCCCAAATTTGGGGGTCGGGGGGCAAAACGCTCCTGTTGAACCGGGAAAAAGTTTATATCATTAAAATGATGAGCTAATCCCAACTCCCTAACCCCTAATTTCCCCCTGCTCCCTGTCTCCCCCTCTCCTCGTCTCCCCCTTCATGCGTCATCATCAATCCCTCCATCGTGTTGTTTTAGAGAATGGTATTACCCTCATTTTTGCAGAAAATCGAGCCGCCGATTTAATTGCCGGGCGCATTTTTTTAAAGAAAGCCGGGGCCTGTTGGGATTCCTTACCAAAAGCCGGATTATCCCACCTTTTAGCGGCCGTGATTACCAAAGGCACTCAACGCTATTCTTCCCTAGAAATTGCCGATACGATTGAGTCAATGGGAGCCAGTTTAGGAACCGATGCGGCCAGTGATTATTGGTTAATTAGTTTGAAAACCGTTACGGCAGATTTTGCGGAAATCTTGAGATTAGCGTCAGAAATTCTACGGTATCCCACCTTCCCTGAATCGGAAATTGAACTAGAAAAACGGCTGATTTTACAATCTATTCGGTCTCAACGGGAGCAACCCTTTAATGTGGCGTTTCAGCAACTCCGGCAGTCTATGTATGGGGATCACCCCTATGGGTTATCGGTGCTGGGGACAGAGGAATCGGTGAGCCGGTTAACCCGTGAAGATTTGCTGGAATACCATCACGCCTATTTTCGACCGGATAATTTGGTGATTAGTCTATCGGGACGGTTAGCCCTAGAGGAGGCGATCGCCTTAGTAGAAAGCACTTTTGGGGATTGGAAAATTCCCTCCCGTTCCGTCGTTGAGCCGACCTTACCGCCCTTAACGGTTCAACCCTGTCATCGTCTGACCGCCCAGGAGACCCAACAGGCGATCATTATGCTGGGTTATCTCGGAGCCGGGGTCAAACACGCGGATTATGCGCCCTTAAAATTATTAAGTACCTATTTGGGGAATGGGCTTTCCAGTCGCTTATTTGTGGAACTCCGGGAAAAACGGGGATTAGCCTACGATGTCTCAGCCTTTTATCCCACTCGTTTAGATTCCTCGCAATTTGTGATGTATTTAGGCACAGCCCCGGATAATACGGCGATCGCCCTGGAGGGATTAAAAACGGAAGCAGAGCGGTTAGGGGAACAATTATTAACCACCGAAGAAATCACCGCCGCCAAAAATAAATTACTCGGTCAATACGCCCTAGGTAAACAAACCAACAGCGAAATCGCCCATCTCTTTGGTTGGTATGAAACTCTAGGATTAGGATTGGCCTTTGATAGCGAATTTCAAGAACAGGTCAGCCAGGTCACGCGGGAAGATGCCCAACGGGTCGCCCAAACCTATCTACAAGTTCCTTATCTTTCCTTAGTTGGCCCCCAGGAAAAGATTGAGGTGGTGCATCCGGTTTAATGATATTTTGGGTTCTATCCTCTGTTTCAAGTTAAAGAAAAACTAGCCCCTATGAATCCCCCCCCGTCTGCCGTCCTCACCGAAGCCGAAGCCGAAGCAATCCTGCGATCGCTGTTACATAAGGAAGGGAGTTGGGTAGATTGGGGGAAAAAATGCCAACAATTACAAAAAGCCGGTTACTCACCCCAAACCCTCTTTGAACAAACCGGTTTTCAGACTGTTCAACAAAACCTGATTATTGTTGCCGCCCAGGTCTATGACAGTTTGCAACAGGAAGGGATAGATGAGAGTATTTTGCAATACTACCGGGGGCCAAAAAGCGATGTTTTGTACGAATTACGCATTTTAACCCAGAGTCAACGGGCCGCCACGGCCATCACCGCCGCCGAACACCGTTTAGAAGCCGATGGAGCCAAGGAATTAGCAAGGGCCGTTCAAGATTTTGCCCTCTTTGCCCAATTTCCCGCCGGGTTTACGGATCACCCTGGGGATACCCTGGCCTATCAATGTTGGAAGTTAGCGAAACAAAATCGAGATTTAACGGCCCGGACTCGTCTGATCGCCAAGGGCTTAAAATTTGCCCATTCCAGTACCGCTAGGACGGCGATCGAGCAGTTGTTATCCGATATTGCGGTCACACCTAGCCAAAAAGCTCCCTTGGTTCCCCTCTACCGTCAAGAAAATGAGGAACAGGTAGCCCGGTTAGTTCCCGTTGTCGGCACTTTCCCCTTAACCGTTGAACAGGTACAAAATGTTTCCCCTTTAACCCAGGAAGACCCCTTTGGCATCGTCAATACCGAAGTGGCTAGTCGTTTAGTTCCCCTACCGGGTTGGCAGGTGGTTCTCAAGGCGATCGATCCCGTTGCCATTTTAGCCCTGGCGGGGGAGGTGGCCGAGAGTCTGAGTCAGAAAACAGAGACCGTTTTAGTAGTGGTAGATCGCGGGTTACAGACCTGGCGAGAAGATGCCTATTTTCTCTTGGCAACGGAGGGAAAAACAGCCTTTTGTTGGTCAAAGGTTGCTCCCCATGAAAGAATTTTAGGTCAAGTGATTGTGGTACTCCGACCCAAACGGATTTTTGATGAAAATAATCTGCGGGAACCCTGGCAAATGGATGATTAAGTTTCTTCGCTGTCCATCCTAGGCCATTGAGTTGAAGAGATAAAATGGATTTAGCAAACCAAAAGTCACAGCGTGGGGAACGGGGATTGGCGACCGCAGAACAATACGAGACTATGATTCAATCCCTAGACTGGGAAGGTTTGCGCTCTCTTTGGCAAAATATCAAACGTGAGAGCGTAAATTTGTTTATAGATAGGTTGCTTTTTTAATTTTTTTAAGTCTTTTAAAAATAGCTGTCTATACTCAATCTTTATTAGAATCTTCCTCTAAAAACTTGAGAGCTTATGCTTGAGATAACAGTGGCGTTTCTAAGGCTTCATCTATTGCTCGATTCAGGCAATAATCTTCGATACTCTCCGTGAGCATTTCTACAGAGTTCAGGTTTTCAGGAAAAATTTGTTTCCAAATGGCGATCGCAATAACAACCGCGTTTGGATTGCCTTGGGTGTCGGTTAAATATTGAATGGCAAGATTAGTCATTGTTTTTAAGTATTTTTTCTCTTGTCAGGTTTAAAAGTGGCGATCGCTGTTTAATTTATATTAGAAACTCTATTAATTTGTCAACCAGATTTTCTGATCCTAAACTTATTTTTATCCACAATTACCGTTGAGCCAATAATTTCTTCTATATCTACGGTATTGATAAAATTTTCTAAAACCTGTCTAATTTCTACCG
>JAYKIP010000381.1:0-6150 GCA_035286205.1 Merismopediaceae cyanobacterium | reverse complement strand
GCTTATTTAGGGGGTCAAGCCCAGGGAGATTTTCTGTGGGAACCGAATACTGATCAAGGTCGTGGAACTTTACGATGGACTCCCCCTGAGTCTAGTCAAATCCTGAAATTACTTCCCATTAAAGGGTTTAAAACTGATTTAACCTATGCTCAAAATCAACTGAATTTAAAAGCGGCAAAAATCCAACTCAGACAACAAGATTATCCCCTCGAAAAAGGTTTAATTAATTTTAAAACGGGAGCGATTCAGGCAAATTTAAGGGTTCCCCAGGGCAAAGTGCAGGATTGGTTAGACCCCCTAGATTTAACCCAATTCTTACCCTCTCATACATATTCCCTTACTCCTCAAGCTCCTTTAAATCCATCCCCGGCTACCTTAGCAACTCAATTAAATCAACTGTGGCACGTTGACCAATTACTCCAACAAAAACAGCAAAAATCAGATTCTTTATTCCTCCTTGATCTTCAGGGAGACTTTGAAGCGGCAGTGGCGATCGCGGGAAATCTCCGGTCTCCTGAAGTAGATTTTCAACTCTTCGGCAAACGCTGGATTTGGCAAACCCAACCGACTCAACCTCTGCTTTTACCGAGTCTGGGATTAGTTCTCAGTAATTCTTCCGTTTTACCCATTGAACGATTAAAAGCTAACGGAAAAATCATTGGGAATCAAGTTAATCTAAACACGGAAATTAAGACCCTAGGGGGACAGATTTTAGGGGATTTAGCCTTACAATACCAAGTTAAGGGTTTCAGTCTTCAGCCATCCCAATTAACGGTAACGGATTTACCCTTAGATATGCTTCGCTATTGGTCATTAATGCCCCTCGACATGAGTGGAGAAGTGAGTTTTAATACTCAGGTTTTTGGGGATTTGGATCAGCCCCAGGTGATGGGAGATTTTCGCCTCCAGAATCTAGCATTGAATGGTCAACTATTACAACAAGATATTGCCGGTCAAATTGGTTATCAGGATCGCACCATTTCCCTACAAACCGATCGCCCCCAGTCCATTGCTATTTTAGCCCGTTTAACTTTACCGACAACCTTGAAGGGAGACTATCCTTTTGCCCTATCGGCTCGCTTAAATACGGACGCTTTAAGCTTAATTGATAAACTCTCAAATGAAAGATTTAGTATAACCTGGGAATCCGGAGAAGGGTCTTTAGATTTACAGGCCCAGGGACAGTTTTCCTTCGGTAATCCCCTCCGTTTTACCCTCGATCCCCAAAGTCAATTACGCCTATCTTTAGCCAAAGTTCGTTTGAAAACCCCTTTGTTAAGTCGTTTAGTGGATTTAGATGGGGATATTATTTTTCAAAATAATGCCTTTGTCTTTGAAAATTTTAAGAGTCAATTGGGTCAACAACGGGTGATTAGCAAGGGGAAATTACCACTTTTTCCCAGGAATCAAGGAGAGCAGGATTCGTTAACGCTGACTTTTTTTCAGGAGACTCAGGAAGCCAAAGGCGATCGCCTCTATGAAGGGGAATTAACGGGAAGTGTGCAAATTATGGGATCAGCCCTCAGTCCGATCATCGGGGGTAATTTAACCTTAGCCAATGGTGTTCTTTCCTTACCGGGTAATCGTTTACCGACCCCACCCCAATTAGCCTCCGGAAGACTCTGGTTTGCATCGCCAGAGACCTTGAATATTCCTCTCTTGATTCGTCCACCTCAGTTGCAAGATTTGGAGATTACCCTAGAAAACTTTGAGCTAAATCAACTCAAACAACGTCCCTTCTTTCGCTTTAATGTGGGGGGAGATTTAATTCTTCGAGGTTTGTTAACCGATTTAACGGATTTACGCGCCCAGGGCAATATTCGGGTTAATCAGGGGGCCATTGAATTTTTTCCCAGTAGTTTATTTATTAATCCCCAACAAACGAATTTAATTACTTTTCAGCCCCAAAGAAGTCTGTTAAATCCTGCCGTAGATTTGAATTTACAACTTTATCTTTTTAATTTAGGATTAGTTACCACTCAGGATAATGAAATCCCTGATGATCTGGTGCAAAGTTGGCGATCGCAGTCTCTGTTATTACAGATTGCGATTAATGGAGATGCGGAACAATTATTGCCTAACTTAAGTAATCAAAATACTTGTCCTCTCTTTCCTGACAATACTCCTCCCTTTCCCCAACGGGCCATATTTCCATCGGGTAATCTGGGGCAATTTAGCAACTGTTTGCAACGGGATTCTTTAACCATTACGGCCCTAGAGGATTTAGTGACTTCTCCCCTGGTGAAAATTACCAGTACGCCGCCTTTAACGCGCAGTCAATATTTAGCCCTCTTTGCTAACCAATATCCCGATTTTGCCCTTCAACTCCAGGGTCAGAATAGTCAACAATTAGTGAAGGCCGGTTTTGCCCAGGTGGGAGCCACTGCTTTACCGATTCTTCAGGATTGGATTTTTCAAGCGAATCAACAAACGATTACCTGGGGTCAGGCGATCGGACTAGATACCTTCCAGGTTTATCCCACCCTTTCCACCCAACACCGGTTAAATACTAATACGGTAATTCGCTTTGACTACGATTACACCCTCAATCAAGGACGGATTCAATACCAACACCAATTTTAATACAACACAAAAGAAACCCCAACCAACGGTCAGGGCCTATCTAGGAGAACTCAATGTCAATGGAAGGTATCGAATTAACCCAAGCCTTAGCTGCTCGCTGGAAGATAAAACTTTTAAGATAGGTTGTTCGTATAGCCTTTCATGGACTTATGATAAGGGAAATGTAAAGTTTTGTCAACAACACTTGACGGCAAGCCCCCTTTAATATCCATAATCCCCCGGATTTCTCCAGGGAGCGCGTCAGACTCGGTAACGTTTGCGATACATTAGAGGAAATAAAACTTAACACTTTGCCTTTTCCATGCTGAGATTGATTACCGATTTTGATGGCCCGATTATGGATGTGTCTGAACGCTACTATCAGGTCTATCAATACTGTTTAGCGGAGGTGCAAGACCCTGAACAACGGGTGACGCTCCTCTCCAAGGCTCAGTTTTGGCAGATGAAACGGGCGCAAGTGCCGGAAATTGAAATTGGTCTCAAGTCGGGCTTAAGGGACAGACAAGCTAAAACCTTTGCCCATTTACGGAAAATAACGGTGCATACCTTACCCTATCTGGTCTATGACCAACCTTTGCCCTGGGCGATCGCCGCGTTGGAAAAGTTACAGGCGAAGGGGGTAGATTTGGTGGTGATGACCATGCGACGGGTCTGTGAATTGGAGGAAGCGTTGGAACGGAATCATTTAGGGCAGTTTTTTGCCGAGGATCGTCGCTATTGTTTAGCCAATGATTACCGGAAAATCAATGATATTCACGATAAAAAAGGGTTAATGGCCCAGGCCATGGCCGAATTACCTCCGACCCCTGTGACCTGGATGGTCGGCGATACAGAAGCGGATATTTTGGCCGCCCAGAGTCAAAACATTCCCGTGATTGGTTTGTTATCGGGGATTCGTGACCGGCAACGGTTGGCCCAACATCAGCCGACGACGATCGCCAACAATTTAGAGGAGGCCGTAGATTGGCTCTTTGAACGGGTTCAGGAAAGTGCGGCTGACCGCTTGGGGACTAGGGAAACTGCTGTCCGAACCTAGGATGGCCTCGCTTTTTGTCTATTGAACCTGTTGAGAACCTTGAAATTGTGACTGTCTCCTCTCCCCTTGGCCAACTATTACGGTATTGCCGCCCCTATCAGCTCCGGCTAGGGCAAGCGACGCTCTGTTCGATTTTGAACAAAATTTTTGATCTGGCTCCCCCGGCTTTGATTGGTTTGGCGGTGGATGTGGTCATTCAACAGCAAAATTCCTGGGTGGCGGCGATCGGTGTGCGCTCAGTGCAGGGGCAATTAATTTTTCTGACCCTGTTAAGTGCCGGTATTTGGGGATTAGAATCCCTTTTTGAGTATGCCTATCAACGATTATGGCGGGGATTAGCCCAAAAAATTCAGCACGATTTACGATTAGATGCCTATGGTCATCTTCAGGAATTGGAGTTGGCCTATTTTGAGGAACGCAGTACCGGAGATTTATTATCCGTCCTCAATGATGACATTAATCAGTTAGAGCGATTTTTAGACGGCGGCGCGAATGATATTTTGCAGGTGGCGACAACGGTGGTGGTGATTAGTGGGGTCTTTTTTGCCCTGACTCCCCAGATTGCCTGGATGGCCATGTTACCGATTCCCTTTATTTTGGTGGGGTCTTTGGGTTTCCAATCGTTATTGGCTCCGCGTTATGCCCAGGTACGGGAAAAGGTGAGTTTGTTGAATAGTCGGCTGGCCAATAATCTCAGTGGCATGATGACGATTAAAAGTTTTACGACGGAAGCCTACGAACGGGAAAGACTACGCCTGGATAGTGATGCTTATCAACAGAGTAATCAAGCGGCGATCGCCCTGAGTTCAGCCTTTGTGCCGTTAATTCGCATTGTGATCTTGGCGGGATTTACGGCCATTTTATATTTTGGTGGTTTGGACGTGGTGAAGGGTCAGTTAGCGGTGGGCAGTTATAGTATGTTGGTCTTTTTGACTCAACGTTTGCTTTGGCCCCTGACGGATTTAGGGAAAACCCTGGATCAGTATCAACGGGCCATGGCCTCTACCCATCGAGTGATGAAATTATTGGCCACCCCGATCACCATTCCATCGGGTCATCTATCCCTAACCGAACCAATCGCGGGAGAAATTCAGTTACATCAAGTCACCTTTGCCTATCGGGAACGTCAACCGGTGTTAAATCAGGTTTCGCTCACCATTCCGGCGGGTCAAACAGTGGCGATTGTTGGCTCAACGGGTTCGGGAAAGAGTACGTTAGTTAAGTTATTACTGCGGCTCTACGAGATTAACGGCGGCACGATTACCGTAGATGGTCAGGATATTCGGGATATTCAGTTGGGAGATCTCCGGCGGGCGATCGGCTTAGTGAGCCAGGATGTGTTTTTATTCCATGGTACAGTGCGGGAAAATATTGCTTATGGGTATCCCGATGCAACCTTACCGGAAATTATCCAAGCCGCTAAATTGGCCGAGGCCCATCGGTTTATTGAAGCCTTGCCCCAGGGGTATGACACGATTGTGGGGGAACGGGGCCAAAAATTATCGGGAGGTCAACGGCAACGGTTGGCGATCGCCAGGGCCCTATTAAAAGATCCGCCAATCCTGATTTTAGATGAAGCGACTTCCGCCGTAGATAACGAAACAGAAGCGGCTATTGTGCGTTCTTTAGAAACCATCACCCAAAACCGGACGACCATTGCGATCGCCCATCGTCTTTCCACCATTCGTCATGCGGACTGGATCTATGTGTTAGAACAGGGACAAGTGGTGGAGCAGGGTAAACACGAAGTGCTACTGGCCCAATCTGGAGTGTATGCCGGTCTTTGGCAAGTGCAGACAGGTCTGAAACTCCCCTCAACGGCCATCCTGGACGATGAACCAGTTAATTCTACGGTACGGGCAAATGTTTAAGATCCTCACAGTTCGGCAAGGCTTTTTCTGGCGGCGATCGGGTCTGCTGTTAGGTTTTCTGACCTGGGTGACCTGGATGCCCCCTGGATTGGCCAAACCTCCCCTCCAGTGGCGTTGCGGGTGGCTGAGTAATCCGACACCGGGCAATATCTGGTTACAGGATCGGGACGGAGAATGGCTGATTGGGGCACAGGGGGGTTATCAAACGCCGGGGGATTGGCCTTGGCCGGACTTTAAAACATCAGAATGGATCGAAACCAATGTGGGGAATTATGGTTACGGTTGTGCCTGTTTAAAGATGCAAGTCAATGCGAAAACCCGGCGGGCACTGGCAATTAACCAAGCCTATAGCAAGCCTTTGCGGGCCTGTCGTCAAGAACCCCGTTTAAAGGAACCCGTCCCTTAATTTCTTCCCTTATTTTGAGCGATTGGTAAACCGTTGAATGGCTTCTAGTCGAGATGGCATTATCACACATTCTTCTAATAGTGCAATGTCTAAATTGGGTAATAATTGACTGGTCGAGGTTTCCTCGTAGCGATCGCCCTGTAACGAAAAGATCATCAATTTTTGATCTTGCCACATCCAAACCTCTCGAATGCCTAGCCGTTGATATTTTTCCAATTTTTGGGGACTACCGCTAGTCACATTGACTTCAATCG
>JAYKIP010000380.1:0-2617 GCA_035286205.1 Merismopediaceae cyanobacterium | reverse complement strand
CAAAAGTTGGCTACAGTAACATGAGGTGATTTTTACGGCAAACCATGGCTTCTCAACTGCGTGTCTATGTTCCAGAGCATCCCCTCATCAAACATTGGTTGGCCGTTGCCCGCGATGCGACGACTCCACCGGTTCTCTTTAAGGCGGCGATGACGGAATTGGGGCGTTGGTTGACCTATGAGGCGACTCGCTATTGGTTTCCGACCCTGGACACGACGGTACAAACTCCCCTGGGTACGGCTGGGGCCACCTTGATTAATCCGGAAGTGGCGATCGCCGTAGTCCCGATTTTGCGAGCCGGGTTAACCCTTTTGGAAGGAGCGCAGACGTTACTGCCTTTAGCTTCGATCCACCATTTGGGATTAGTCCGGGATGAACAAACCTTAACCCCGACCTGCTATCTCAACCATTTACCGCCACAGTTCAAACCCCAGACCCATATTCTCTTGCTTGACCCGATGTTAGCCACTGGGGGATCAATTATGACAGCTTTACGGTTACTCACTGAGCGAGGTGCAGACCCAGCCCTGATCCGAATTATTGGGGTGGTGGCGGCTCCCCCGGCCTTGCAAAAACTCAGTGCGGAATATCCCACGCTCCAGGTCTATGCGGCCATGATTGATGAGGGCTTAAATGACCAGGGCTATATCGTGCCGGGTCTAGGGGATGCGGGTGATCGCGCCTTTGGGACGCTGGGATAAAGACTGGATAAATATTTCTAAAAAACGCTTGACAAATCCTAATAGTGATTTATACTAAGCTCAGGTGTGAGGAATGAATTGAACAAAAAGCACTTAGGGTCGAAACACGGAAAGACTCCTAGGTGTTTTTTGGCGTTAAGGGGTCATTCATGCAGGTTCCGATAACCCATCGGTTAGTGGTCGGCGGTTCCGGGGGAATCGGTTTAGCGTTTGTGCGGCAGTTTTTAGCAGGCGATCGCCATGGCCAGGTTATGGCCACCTATCGTCGTCCGAGTCCCGCTCTACAGGATTTACAGACCCAGTATCCCGAACGTTTACAGACCCTAGCCCTAGATATTACCGATGAAGACCAAATTGCTCAGATGGTGGTAACCCTGCGGGAAACCTGTCCGAGCTTACAAACGGTGGTGAATGCCGTTGGTTGGTTACAGGAAGGGGGCTTTTCTCCTGAAAAAAGTTTGCGTCATCTCAATGGGAAACAACTCCAGCGTTATTTTTTAGTAAATAGTATTGGCCCAGTACTTTTAGCTAAACATTTATTGCCTTTTTTTCGCCATTCCCAACGCAGTATTTTTGCCCATTTGTCAGCTAAAGTGGGCAGTATTACCGATAATCAATTGGGAGGATGGTATGGCTACCGGGCTTCTAAAGCGGCGTTAAATATGTTGATCAAAACGGCGGCGATCGAGTATCAACGCTATGCCCCACAAGCAATTTTAGTGTGTTTACATCCTGGCACAACGGACACCGAATTATCAAAGCCTTTTCAACGTTCCGTTCCCCCAGAAAAATTATTCAACAGCGATCGCACCGTTCAGCAATTATTAGCCGTAATGGATCAATTAACCCCTCAAGATAGCGGTAGTTTTTATTCCTGGGATGGCACGCCGCTTCCCTGGTAAATTCGCAGAAATTTTCCTCCTAAAACTTTGACTAATTTCTCCCCCAAAGTTGGGGGTTGGGGGGCTAAAAATTTGAGTTGTTAAAGTTGAAAATAGATGAATTTGAATCAATTGAAACCCCATCTAACTCGAAACCTATATTTTTTGGAGAGCCTAGGGCGATCCCCCTAAATCCCCCTTCAAAAGGGGGACTTGTCTCTATAGACGTGATTTATTTAATCTCATTTCTCACTCCATTTAACCCCGCCAGAGCAATCCCGATCGCATCCACGCTATCATCAATCGGTAAATTTTCTAGACTAAAAATTTGTTGTAACACTTCCGCTACTTCATCCTTTGTCGCATTGCCTCGGCCCAAATGACATTTCCAACTCGACTGATGTAAAAAAATCGGTAAACAGTTTTGTTCTCGATAAATCACTAAGGTAATCACCCCTAAAGCCTGCATGACCCCCCCCGCCGCCTTAATTTGCCGATTAAAAAAAGGCATTTCAATCACCACTTGCTCCGGTTGAAATTCATGGAGTAATGCCTGCATATCCCGTTCAATTTCCACTAAGCGGGCCGGGGTCGGCAAGGTTTTATCGGTTTCAATTGTCCCGTAATCCAGCAACGTCACATTTCCCAGTTCAACCCCTTCTAAAATCGCCCAACCAATAATCGCTAAACCGGGGTCAATGCCTAACCAGCGTTGTTGTGTCATGGTTCCTGAGTACAACCCTTGATCAATTTATCATAGACGAGAATGCTGACAAGCGGGAAATTCTGCTTAACTGTTATACTGATGAAGAGTCTTGAAAAGAAATATTTATGAAATATTCCGCATTAAAAAGTTTGGCGATCGCCGTGATTCTGCTCTGGAGTGGGCCCAGTTTAGCCGCGCTGGATGACCAAGATATTCAACAGGCCGCCCGGCGGTATTGTCAAGCCCTAGACCAGAAAAAAAGTGTAGCAGAAGCGCAAGAAATTGCAACGGATTATCTCACCGATCAAATGGGAAAAAATGATAAGCCC
>JAYKIP010000379.1:0-4579 GCA_035286205.1 Merismopediaceae cyanobacterium | reverse complement strand
TCTTGATATTTTCTCTCTAACGCCGTTTTTAACAACCAATCGGCAATCACCGGGTTTTTGGGCAGTAAAGGCCCATGGGAATAGGTGGCGATCGCCTTTTGATAAAAAGCCCCTTCATAACCATCCTCACCGTTATTGCCATAACCTTTTTGAACTTTGCCTAGGGGCGCAACGGATTGCAGATAGGTTCGTCCCCCATGGTTTTCAAAGCCGACGACAATCGGGGTTTCTCCACCCAGAGCCGTTAATTCCTGGACTAGGGGTTCCGCCGTAATTTCAAACACCACATTGCCAATACAGCGTTTGGCCTGGGGGCCGGGATGTTTACTAACCATATCTAAAATCCCCAACCCTTCAATGCGTTGCCCCAGGGCCGGTTCGTAATAATGGCCCAGCAATTGAGGAGAACCACAGGTAAAGACCCCTGGCACGCCCGCTTCTAATTGCGCTTTGAGGGCCTCTGCTTTGCCCCCCTGAAGATCCCGCATGACAATTTCCTGCTGGCGATCCTGGGCCCCACCGCCCACAATCACATCTACCTGCTGAAAGGTGGCCGCTTCGGTTTGCTGATCCAACGGCACAATTTGGGTTTCGATGCCCCGCCACTGGGCCCGCCGTTGTAAGCAGATCACATTACCGCGATCGCCGTAGGTACTCATTAACGTGGGATACAACCAACCAATGCGAATTTCCATAAATCCTGTTTTGCGACACGCCCAAGGTTAATTAAAATTCAGACCGAAGCTATAACTTTTGTTTAACAAAAGCCACCAACTGCGACATTTGCTTTTTGAGGGTATCCATTTCCGCCGCCATTTTGGCCATCTGCTGTTTGAGGGCCTGTACCTCGGCCTCCAACGCCACAGAATCTTTTGCCGAAATGCCTCCCTGGGTCGTAACAGCCCCTGACGTAACCGGTTTAGGATGTTTTTTGGCCTTGAGCATCGCCTCCTTAATCGCCGCCACTAACTCCTTCTGCTCAAAGGGCTTTTCCACAAAGGAGAAAAATTCAAAGGGTTCCGATAATTTTTCCAGTACCTCTTCTTTCCGTCCCGACATTAATACTAGGGGAATCGTCTTCAAGTCATATTCTTTTTGAATTTCCTGATAGACTTCCCAGCCACTCATTTTGGGGAGCAAAAAATCTAACATGATCAAATTGGGCTTTTCACTGCGGATCATGTTGTAACCTTCTACTCCGTCCTTGGCTTCGAGGATTTCAAAATTGCCTTGGGGAAGCATATCTCGCACCCGCATCCGAATGACCTTACTATCGTCAATAACCAGAATTTTATGGGCTGACACAATAAACTCTCCTTTCAGTGTGCCTTAAGGATAGGGAGGACAGAAAGCTGATCATTGCTCATCAGACTCGTCTATCCGATGGGGTTTCTCCCTAAGCAGTTTAGCCTTTTTTTAGCCGATCTCTGCTAAATTGCCAACATTTTTCAGGGTTAGGTCAGGACAAGCGCGTTTAAATAGCCCCGTTAGGACTTTGCCGGGCCCAATTTCCCAAACGGATTGCACCTCAAGGGAGGGGATGATCTCCATGGTTTCCCGCCAGCGCACAGTACCGGTCATTTGTTGGATGAGCCGTTGTCTTAAAACGTCTGCTTGGGTAGCCGGAGCGGGGTCAACGTTAGACAAAACAGGGAATTGGGCATCACGAAAGGTTACGGCGGTGAGTAGGCTTTGGAACTTTTCGGCGGCTGAAGCCATGAAGGGGGAATGAAACGCCCCAGAAACTTTTAGGGGAACGGCCCGTTTGGTTTTCACCTGTTCAATCACTTGATCCACGGCGGCGGGGCGACCGGAAATTACGACCTGTTCTTCACTGTTGTCATTGGCGAGAACCACTCCCCCGGTCTGTTGTAGAACCTGAGCTAATTGGTCACGGTCGAATTTCATCAGCGCGGCCATTTTTCCGCCAGAAGCCTCGCTCATCAGTTGCGATCGCTGTTTGACCAGGGTTAAGCCAGTGGCAAAATCAAAGACCCCCGCCGCGTAAAGAGCCGAATATTCTCCTAAACTATGCCCGGCTACCACATCGGGATGGTAGTCTTTGGCCTGCAAAATATCTGTCAAAATACTTTCAATCACATAGAGACAGGGCTGGGTATAAACAGTTTGGGAAAGAGTTACTTCATCTCCTCGACAGCGTTCCACCACCGACCATCCCAACAGAGCCTCGGCCTCCGCCAGCCGTTGTTGACCCTGTTCCGTTTCTAAAAGGTCACCTTCCATACCCACAGCTTGGGAACCTTGTCCCGGAAATACCCACGCGATCGCCATTGATAATCATGATTTGTTAAAAGAGCTTGACAATTATACCAAGATTCAGCCCTCAGTTTCGCAAACTAAAAAGCCCCTCAATTCTCCAATTCAGGGGCCAAAACGGTACTTAAACCACATTTACGTTGAGAACCTTGATTCTTTAAGAGACAATCTCGTGTGCAACTAAAGAAAAAAGGGTAGTGATTCGATAGTAGTGGTGATGGCTTAAGCCTTTGCTAATTGGGCATTATAGTCGTGTATAAAGTACCAAATTGCCCCAATATGATTTTCCACATTTTTGGAAAAAGAGAGGCTTTTCCGCACCAATCGAGAGATTCGTTGCCGATTAGGGTAAGATTTGACAAAAATTTATATTAGTTGATATTTTACACAATCCCTGCCATATAAGCTATTTAGACCATCACTACTATCGAATCACTACCGTTATTGAGTATGACAGCGATCACCTTTAATCCTTTCATATTAGTTAATCTAGAGACTCAGCCTTAACCCATAAAGGTAAACGCCAAAATCCCATCATTAAAGTCGTTATCACTGATATTGGGTAAGTTCCCCGGTAAATCCTCAAAGCCAAAGATATTATTCCCCCTTAACCGTAAATGTTCCACCCCATCGGGATTCGCCGCTCCAAAGGAGAAATAAGCCACCTCATGGCTCATAACGTTTTCTAGGGTAGCCGCCACGTTATCTGGATTCTTGGTCAAAAATGCTTGAATACTCCCTTGCAGACTTCCGCCCAGATTGCCGCCATTGGCAATGACAAAGGGGGCGTAGCGTCGCCCTCCCTCTAACAAGACATCTCCAAACTCAGCGGCAGTCGTACTGAGATTGTCTCCTTCCCCACTGGCCCGCAAAATGAAGTTATTCACGGCTTGACTGAGGGCAGTACGCGCATAACCGGTCTCTCCGGGTTGAATTAACTCGGTCACGTTGCCATCGCCATCTAAATCGAGGCTGTCAACAACGGCTCCGTTATCATCTGCTACTTTGTAGAGACCGACAACGTTATTGAAGAAGGCCCCAGTCTGTCTGAGTCCCTCTTCATTGGCTTTCACTTGTATCGTCCCCGGTACATTACTAAAGTTTAAAACCAGAGAAACTTGTCCATTTCCGGTATTTTTTACTTGAAAGGTTTGGGGATTAACGGCTTGGTCGGGTAAATTGGTAATTTCTAAGGTGAAATTAACCGTTGCGTCTGGTGTGGCATTGGGAGCCGGTTTAAGGGTGGTGTCCGTCACTGCCACCGTCAGATTATAGAGGGCTTGGGCTTCAAAATCGGCCTTGCCGATGAAGAATAATTCTTGACCGCGAATCTCGAAACTCCTCTGGTCATTCCCCAGCAGAGAAAGACTATTGATACCCAAAGCATCGTCCGTGATTTGAATATCGGCAACCTTCACCCCTTTGCTGGTATCGGTATTTTCAGCGATCGCCTTAATGGTATTAGTGAGAATGACGGCTGTGGGGGCTTCGTTGACATCGGTGATGTTTAAAGTGAAGGTTTGAGTGAGATCGGGGGTGACACCAACGGTTGAATCATCCACATTGACAGTCACTTCGTAACGATTTTGAGCTTCAAAGTTCAAGGTTCCACCAACGTAATAAAGAGCCAGATCCCGAATTAAAAAGCGATCGCCCTAAGCGATCCAACTTCCAAACCACCAAAGTATCCCCAGCCCGACAATGCTCCAATGCCGCCGTCAAACCAGAGCGTTCAGTTTTTGCTCCACTTGCCTTATCCGTAAAAATCTTTTGACACCCTGCTAACTTCAACGCATCCTTTTGCAGATCCAGATTTTGTTCTGGCGTAGAAACTCTGGCATACCCGATTAACATAGCCGTGACCTGAAACGATAAGTCAGTTATACCACGCAACTTAATGTCTAAATCTTATTTGGTATATAGATTTAACAGACGAGTTGACTACACAGAGAAAGTACTCTGAAATCGTCAAAATTCGATATTTGAAAAAGCCACAAGAGATGTACCTAAAAAACGGGCGTTTGAATGCCTATTTAAAGCTATTTTTCTTTTTCCTACTTTATAACCTTCCAATTCGTGTCATGGACAGTGTAAGTTATGAATAATTAGCTGTTCATGAAAGCGTTTTTAGTGGACTTAATATACACTATGTCTATTCACGACTTGGAAGGTTATTTGGCTCTCTGGGAATCGTGGTGTAAAATGTTATTATTAAGCATATTGTCAAGCATGAGTA
Source organism: Merismopediaceae cyanobacterium (assembly GCA_035286205.1). Classification (GTDB taxonomy): domain Bacteria; phylum Cyanobacteriota; class Cyanobacteriia; order Cyanobacteriales; family Microcystaceae; genus Woronichinia. The sequence continues at coordinate 66 of JAYKIP010000379.1, read as the reverse complement.
GCTAAAATGTTCTTTACAGAAGAATTGCTGGGTTTTCCTGGAATTACCGTAAATAACTATCAAATA